>CAZMDI010000085.1:0-6089 GCA_964564995.1 uncultured Dehalococcoidales bacterium | reverse complement strand
GGATCCGGCTAATTCGACTATTGTACAGTGTCGTCCGGTGGTTGTATGTCCGTATTCGTCTGATATTGTTGTAGGTATTTAGATTACGCATTAGCATGCTTTTACATTGGGGTGCGGAGGAACAGAAATTGTTGAGGGTGTTACCGGCCTGATCGATAGCGGATTATCTTAAAACAGGTAAGTACTTAGAATGTTAGGAAGAAGACTAAACACAGTGAAACATATATACCGCTAGTCGCATATGAAATGAGCATCGGCATGTCTAATTATCGGATTCATCAATTTACCCTATGTTGGCAAACCCGTATTTGGTGAAGATTGCTTTTGCCTGGGGACTTCCAAGGAAATTGAGATAATCCTGCGAAGAAGCGGGTACCTTGGTGTCTTTAATTATGGCTCCAGGATAAACGATGGTGGCATTCACATCTGAAGGGCCAGTGGCAACCACCACGACGTTGTTGTCGGAAAGTGCGTCGGTCGAATAGACAATTCCCGCATCGACGTTGCCGCTGTCGACATATTGCAGCATCTGGGTGACGTTGGCTCCCAGAATGAATTTAGATTGTATTGCCGTAAGTATACCTAGTTGTATAAAAGCTGTACTGGCATACGCTCCCGCCGGGACGGACTTCGGGTCCCCCACAGCGATAAGCTTCACCTTGGACAGGGTCAGGTCGTTGAAACTGGTCAAACCCAGCGGGTTGCCCTTTGGAACGATTAATGCGATTTTATTGGTCAGCAGGTTAATCCGGGATCCCGGTAGCAGCAAGTTCTCATTCTGAAGGTTGTCCATCTGGGCGGCAGCCGCCGAAATGAACACGTCGCAGGGGGCGCCCTGCTCGATTTGCGTCTGAAGTGTGCCGGACCCGCCATAGTTCGTTGCCAGGGTTACCCATGGTTTCAACGTTGCGTAGACTTTATTTGCTTCATTCAAAGCTGCCGTCAGGCTGGAAGCCGCTGAGATGTTGATGGTAACGAGGACCACGGTTTCGACGGTGGTCTGGATGGTTGTTGTAGTGGCGGTTACCGTTGAAGTTCGCGTCATGGTGGCGGTATTTGTTTGTGTCAAAGTCGCCGTTGCAGTGTCCGTGCGAGTGATGACCTCGGTGAGGGTACTCGGCGCTGGCGTTGAACACCCTCCTACCGCCAGCATCAGTAAAGTAATAGTAAGAATCCCGGCTTTCTTGGGCAAGAACATCGAGTGTCCCCTTTCATTATCAAGTATTTTTATGGGTCTGTTAATAATACGTAATATCACGGTAGATATAGCGCGTTTTGAAACGGGGATATATTACCAGTAATATAACCGATTGTCAATACTCTTGATGGCTATTTGGGGGTGATTGCAAGGCAAATCAAAAAAGAGGGACCGGGGGTGGTCGAACTGTTGCTTTATCTCTATTCATGGACGCATTAGCTGTGGAGTATGGATGCATATGCGTCGTAAGTTTTAAGGTTGAAGAATACGAAGACGACTTTACCAATTTCAGCGAAAGAGTAGCGTGGTTTATTTTTACGTGCTTCTCCAATTTATCATCCGGCATCAGGGGTTGGCTTCCTGTCCGTCACGCGGAGCAGCGACACGGCGAGCCATGCGAGTCCTGTTCCTCCAGAGATTGCTCCCGTGAGGGCGGTAAAATCGGGGAGATCGTGAAACAGGGTTGGAATTGCTCCTAGTACCACCCCGAGTGTGAGGGTCAACGCGCCCCACCTGGAAAGGGAACCGCTGAAAAATATAGTAACGCCGAACCACAGGTATCCAACCATATAGACGATGGTGCCCACATTGCGCAGAATTAAGATATTCCCGAATTCAATAGCCGCGTTACTCGATCCCCCGGCAGCAGAAAGGAGCAGGTATTCTGGGATAACCCCCAGTATCGTCCCTGTCATGGCGATGACGAATGCGAAGAATCCGGTCTTCCCTTCCTGCTCGATGTCGAAGTGATAAACCGCGAGCAGTGCGAAGACCAGAAGCACCGCCTTTCCGAGAAGCATGGATTGTCCGGCAAAGGTTGTGGACATATCGAAACGGATGGCAAGATATGCCAGAACAGAGCCTGCAGTCCACAATATTCCTGTGACTATCAGGATAAAAACGCACCATTTACGAAATACAGAAGGGTTCAATTATTCCAGTTTCCTGTCTCGCTCATCTGGGCTATCCACGATACGCCCGCGTCAACCCCGGATGGACGGCAACTACGTAGCTTGCGACGAGAATAGACTATGTTACATAAGTAAGGTGTTTCAGTCAAATGAGGACCAATCGTAAGTCTGATTGCTTGGATTAGGTTTGCGCAGCCAACATTTCCGGCTTATGAATTTCGCGCATTGATCCGGTAAGCCGGGTTACCTGAGAGTGCTCATTTCTGCTATAATATTCTATAAATTCCCATAGGCAGATATCTGTTCCATGAATGTAGGAATTCTCCGGATCCATCTTCGCCTGCCCGAGAACCTTTCTCTTAAAGGTAAACGACAGGTGCTCAAATCCATAATCGCCCAGCTTCGCAACCGATTTAACGTGACAGTGGCCGAAGTGGCCGAGAACGACCTCTGGCAGCTAGCCACTATCGCCGTGTGCGCGGTAAGCAATGACCAACGCTTCACCAACGAAGTTCTTTCGAAGGCTGTAAACTTGGTGGAAGACGGGCGTTTTGAGATTGAATTTCTTGACTACGAGATTGAGATAATCCCTCTTTAGACCGAATTATGTTCGATACCTCAGACTTCATCGCTCGGCTCAAGCGGCAGACCTTCTACGACGGCCAGATATGCCATAGTCAGTCCATCCCTCCTCGAGCCGCGCGTTTTGGAAAGCTGGAAAATCCTCTGGATCCACGTCTTCAGGCGGCGCTGGACCTGCACAATCTAGGTCGGCTTTATTCTCATCAGGTTCAGGCTATCGATCTCATACGCCGCGGCGAAAACGTTATCGTTTCCACATCGAGCGCCAGCGGTAAAAGCATGTGCTATAACCTGCCGGTCATGCAGTCTTCGCTCGAAAATCCACGTGACTGCGCCATATATCTTTTCCCTACCAAAGCTCTCGCCCAGGACCAGTATTCCAAGATCAAACATCTTTTCTGCCCGTCCATCCTCAAGCCCGACGAATTCGACACCTTCGATGGGGATACTCCGGGGTCGGAACGGCCGGCGATACGGCGCCGTGCCCGCGTCATCATCACCAACCCGGATATGCTGCACCTCAGCATGATGCCCAATCACGCTTCGTGGGATAGGGTGTGGCGCAACCTGCGCTACATCGTGGTAGATGAAGCCCACGCCTATCGCGGCATTTTCGGTTCACATGTGTCCCTTGTTTTGCGGCGCCTCCGGCGACTGGCGCAGTCGTACGGAGCCAACCCCCAATTTATCCTGAGTTCGGCTACGATCGATAACCCCCTGGAACACGCCTCTAACCTGACAGGTTTGCCGTTCAAGGTTGTTAACGACGACAGTTCCCCAAAGGGGGGGAAGGATTTTATTTTTTGGAATCCGCCTGTCATCGATGAAGTTAAGGGGATACGGCGCAGTGCCAATAGCGAATCCGCCAACCTTTTCAGCCAGCTTGTAAGCGAAGGTGTCCGGTCGATATGTTTCGCGCGCACGCGTCGTCTATCCGAACTTCTTGCCAATTATGCCCGGGACCGGCTAGGTGAAATAGCCCCCTCTTACGTTTCGCGCGTAAAGACATACCGGGCCGGCTACCTGCCTGAAGAGCGGCGCCAGATAGAACGAGAACTTTCATGTGGGGCCCTTATCGGGGTAGTTGCCACTAACGCCCTTGAATTAGGAGTGGATATCGGCGACCTCGACGCCACGGTTCTTACGGGTTACCCCGGGACCATCTCCAGCACATGGCAGCAGGCCGGTCGTAGCGGTAGGCGAGAAACACGCTCTCTTTCATTCCTGGTCGGGCTGGACAACCCTCTCGACCAATACCTCATGCGCCAACCTGAGTTCTTTTTCGGCATGGGATTTGAAAACGCCCTGGTTAACCCGCAAAACCACCATATCCTCCGTTCCCACCTTCTTTGTGCCGCCTGGGAACTTGCACTCACTCCCGGGGACCAGAATTATTTTGGTGACACCATGCGCCAGGAGGTCACGAGCCTTATCGAAGAAGGTTTGGTAAGGGAGAGGCGGGGGCGTTTCTACCTTTCGCCCGCGCTGGCTTATCCATCCGGTGACGTGAATATCCGTTCAGCTTCTGGTGATAATTTTTCGCTGGTGGAATCCAGGACGGGCAAACTCCTGGAAACGTTAGATACGTCACATGCGTTTTCGCAGGCGCACACTGGTGCCATCTTTCTTCACCAGGGCGAAGGCTTTCTTGTCACGGAATTCGACCTCATTTCAAAGACCATCAAAGCAGAATCCACCGTCGCCGCATATTACACAGTCGCCCGCGACCTTACCGACGTGCGTATACTCAGCACCCGTAAGGAGAAATTCTTCGGCACTCTCAAGGTATGCCTCGGAGATGTCGAAGTAAGCGTCGATGTCATCAGCTATAAGAAGAAAGTCCAGTTTACGGAAGAGGTTCTGGGAGAAGTGCCGCTGGAACTGCCCACACAGCGTTTCCGCACCGTTGCGTTGTGGTTCGAACTTCCACAAGAAGGGATGAACCGAGTTGCTGCCGAAGGATTGGATTTTGCGGGAGGCATACACGGGACCGAACATGCCGCGATCGGGATGCTGCCGCTTTTCGCCATGTGCGACAGGAATGACATAGGCGGCCTTTCGACGCCGCTCCACCCGGATACAGGCGAAGCCCAGATATTCATCTACGACGCTTACCCGGGTGGTGTCGGGATAGCCGAAAAAGGTTTCGAATTGGTGTGTGAACTTTGGCAGGCGACGCTCGCGGCTATTACCGAATGCCCCTGTCAGGATGGGTGCCCGAGTTGCATCCAGTCTCCAAAATGCGGCAACAACAACAAGCCGCTTGATAAAAAGGCTGCGACCGTGCTTCTTGAAGAATTGCTCGCGTGCACCCAGTCTAAGTGACGGGCGTCACAGCAAATTAGCTCTCTCTACTGTATAATTGCTTAAAATTACCGGTTTATCTCTGTATTTATACTCATGGAGTTAACGAGATGGGCATACATATTAATATCAATCCCGTATTGTTCACGCTTGGCGGACTGGAAGTTCGCTGGTACGGGGTGATGATGGCCATTGGTGTCGCGGTGCTGATTACCTGGGCATTCCAGCAGGTCAAGCGCGGCGCCAATATCACGTACGATCACCTGATGGGCGCGGCCATGGTGGGTATTCCATCCGGCATCGTCTTCTCAAGGCTCTTGCATGTGGTCGATCTCTGGTCTTATTACAGCCAGAATCCGGGAAAGATAATTGGCGGGGAAGGCCTTACCATATATGGCGCCATACTCGGCGCTGCTCTGGGCGTTTGGATATACAGCCGCATCAACAAGTTGAATTTCGGTTACATCGCAGACGTTATCACCCCCGGCATTATCATGGGCCAGATGCTCGGGCGGGTGGGTTGCCTAATCAACGGGTGCTGCTACGGCACCACCTCGTACAATAATCCCTTGGCCATTATTTATGATCTGCCGAACTCTTTCGGCCCTCTCGGCATCCCCACACAGCCTACCGTGGTATATGAGATATTATTCCTTGGGGCGTTGCTGGCAGTTATTCTGGCTTTTCGCAGCAAGTTCAAGCCGTCCGGAGTGCAGTTCTTTTTTTATCTCGGCATGTACTCGCTGTGGCGCATCGGCATAGGCGTACTGAGGGCGGGGCTTACCAGTTTTATTGACTGGCATGTTTTCGGCATCCATATCGCGCTGGAACAGGCGCAGTTTATCGGTATCATCGCCGCAGTGGTATGTTTTTCGCTTATCATTTACAGGGTGCGCAAATCCGGTTCTGCACAGGAAATCGTTGAAACCGCAAAAGCGGAGATAGAGAGCAAACCTTAGAATGTCTAAATCTGAAACCGTACCATCAGTAAACGTTATGGTGGAGATCCCCAAGGGTAGCCGCAACAAATACGAATATGACAGCAAGCGCAAGGTCATCAAATTTGACCGCATGCTGTTTTCTGCAATGCATTA
>CAZMDI010000084.1:0-6150 GCA_964564995.1 uncultured Dehalococcoidales bacterium | reverse complement strand
CCTAAAGTGATGGAAGAGATCGAATCCCGGGGGTTGACTGCCATTGATACTACCTGCCCGTTTGTAAAGCGGGCGCAGGTAGCCGCACGTAGGCTGGCTGAGGATGGTTTTTATACGATAGTTTTCGGAG
Source organism: uncultured Dehalococcoidales bacterium (assembly GCA_964564995.1). GTDB lineage: Bacteria > Chloroflexota > Dehalococcoidia > Dehalococcoidales > UBA1222 > SURF-27. Next base: position 6,020 of record CAZMDI010000084.1, on the reverse strand, counting down.
ATGTTGGACATCCGGAGGTCAAGGGCATACTGGGGTGGGCCAATGGAGACGGGATGGCGACCCTTGTCTCGAGCGATCTGAGACAAATAGAATATCTTCCACACAAGCTCGGCATACTTTCTCAGACTACCCAGATACCTGAATCCTTTTCAACCTTTGTTAAAGATGTTATCAGTATCGGTCTTGTGAAAGACGCGGAAATACGGGTGATAGACACGCTCTGTCATGATATCCGCCGCCGGCAAGCTGACACGCTACATATGGCCCAAAAATCCGACCTGGTACTCGTCATCGGCGGACGTAACAGCGCCAATACCAAACATCTTTATGAGTTGTGTTCTACTGTCGCCGATACGCGCCAGATTGAGACTGCGGCCGAGATCAATCCGGAATGGCTTGATAACAAGAATGAAATCGGGGTTACAGCGGGGGCTTCGACTGACGACGAGACTATCGATGACGTGATGACCCGATTGCATCATATCACCGGAAGCTGACAAACGAAATTTTCGTTGCCGGCACAACTAGGACTATGTTACACTTTTCCGCTGAAGGAGCATTATGAAAAAACGCGTTTTTTCCGGTGTCCGACCTACCGGGCGCCTGCATGTCGGGAATTATCTGGGTGCGCTCAAAAATTACGTCGCCCTTCAAGATGAATACGAATGTGTTTACTGCATTGTAGACCTCCACGCGTTGACTACGCTTGAGGAAACAAACCAGTTGCAGTCGAACATACATGAGGCATTGCTTGACCTGCTGGCCGCAGGGTTGGACCCCGAAAAAAGTATCATATTCGTGCAGTCTCATGTACCTGAGATCAACGAACTGTTTACCCTGCTGGGTATGGTGACGCCGCTCGGGTGGTTACTTCGTGTGCCTACTTTTAAAGAAAAAGCCAGGTTGCATCCGCAAAATATCAACTATGGGCTGGTGGGTTATCCGGTTCTGATGACTTCTGATATAGTACTGTATAAGGCGGAGGTGGTTCCTGTCGGTGAGGACCAGTTACCACACCTCGAGCTTGCCCGAGAGATAGTTCGGAGGTTTAACGAACACTTCGGCGAGACATTCCCTGAACCGCAGGCGAAGCTAACGAATTTCCCACTGGTTGTTGGACTCGATGGTAAAGACAAGATGAGCAAGTCGCTGGGTAATCACATCGAGCTCGCCTCTACTGCAGAAGAAACCACGAAAAAGATAATGTCTGCTGTGACGGACCCTGCTCGTAAATTACGCACCGATTTCGGGCATCCCGAGATATGCAACATATTTAAATTAAGAATTTATTTCGATCCTTCGGTTGTGGCTGCTCTGAACAAAGATTGCCATGCTGCCGCGATTGGGTGTGTGGACTGCAAAAAAGCGTTGGCTGTGGCAATCAACGCCGATTTGGCTCCACTACGTATTCGGCGCGCCGAACTTGCTTCGCGGCCGGAATATATCAAGGAAGTCATGAGAGACGGTGCCCGGCGAGCACAGGTTATTGCAAGGGGAACCCTTGCGGAAGTGAAACAAAAAATGGGATTGGTTTCGCTTTAGTTCAATCCAGTCTGGCAAGTGGGTTTGTGGAAGGTTAAAAAACGAGCGGAAAATTGCTCCGTTCGTTTTTGATTTCAGACACTAATCATCAGGAGCCGATGACCGAAGTGCGGGTCAGTTCCTTTTTGGAGTGCACAATCTGAAGCATGGTTCTGTCATAATTGAAGAACAGAGAAAACATAATAGTAAGCTCAAAGACTATGTTTGGAGTACGAGCAACCCAGTTGCTCCGTCCCGCTCCGGGCCCGAGAAGTAAAAGGACGATTCCAAACATCGCTGCTCCTGCAAGCCCCAGCTTGGTGAGTTTTTGTTTATTTAAGATCAATATTCCGAGTACCAGTTCGACAATTGCGAAGAGAATTATATATATCACCATGTGAGGTATCACGGAATCTATCCAGAAGTCTTGGAGGCAATTCGGCCATGCCAGCTCTCCGGCTTTGTAATAGGAAGAGGGAGATGTGATCCCCATTATTACGTTAATTACTACTCCTGCAATAAAGGCGCATCCCCAGAAGATCCTGAAAAAATTAGCGATTTTCGCCATTATTTTCCAGAATCCTGTTAACGAACCGTTTTATCCGCACTAGCGCTTCTTCAAGTTCAGGAAGCGAAGTTGCGTAACAGCATCGCACATAACCTTCACCGCAAGCTCCGAATGCAGTCCCGGGTACTACTGCGACCTTCTCTTCTTTGAGGAGCTTTTCAGCGAATGTCTCTGAGTTCATTCCTGTGATGGTGATATTGGGGAAAGCGTAAAAAGCACCTCTGGGTTCGAAGCAGGAAAAGCCGATATCGCGAAGCCCTTTTACGATAACTTTGCGCCTTCGGTTGTAATCAGCCACCATTTCGAGTACGCTGTCTTCCCCTCCGCGAAGCGCCTCCAATGCCGCCACCTGAGCCATCGTAGGGGCGCACATGATGGTGTACTGGTGTATCTTGGTCATGGCGGCGATTATTTCTTTGGGTCCTGCCGCAAAACCTATTCTCCAGCCGGTCATTGCATATGCTTTTGAAAATCCGCCGAGCAGGATGGTTCTTTCTTGCATGCCTGGAAGTGCTGCGAAACATGTGTGCTCGACTCCATAAACCAGGCGCGAATAGATTTCATCGGAGATGACCAGCAGATCGTTTTTGCAAGCCAATTCAGCAACCGAGGCCAGTTTTTCCCGGGACATCACCGCGCCGGTAGGATTGGCGGGGTACCCGGAGAGAATAGCTTTTGTGCGAGGAGTCAGCGCGTTTTCGATATCAGAAGCACTGATTTCGAAATTGTTGGCTTCGAAAGTCTGAACAGTTATTGGTTCTCCTCCTGAAAGAGAAACGGCGGCTGGGTAAGCCACGTAGCAGGGTGCGGGGATAATAACCTGATCGCCAGGGTCTATGGTAGCTCTCATGGCAAGATCCAGAGCTTCGCTGACTCCGACGGTGATGAGAAGTTCGGTCTCGGGGTCGTATTTTACGCCGTATTTCTGTTGGAGATGGGTTGAAAGCTCCTGGCGTAATTCTGGAGTGCCAAGGTTCGAGGTGTACATCGTGCGGCCCTGTTCGAGTGAATAAATAGCTGCTTCTCTGATGTGCCAGGGAGTCGTGTAATCCGGTTCCCCGACCCCAAGCGAAATGACTCCATCCATGGATGCCAGCAGGTCGAAAAATTTACGGATTCCGGAGGGCGCAATGCTGTCAGCCCTTTGTGAAACGGGGCTTTTTCTCTTAATTCCGGTTTTGCGGCTTGTATTCATGACCGATTCCATTACAGAATGACTGCCTGACGTTTGCTGTCTTCTTTAATATCGAAAATTTCGCCGTCTTCTTTATAACGCTTGAGAACGAAATGACTGGCTGTCCCTGTCACTCCCTCAATAGGGGCGAGTTTGCGGGTGACGAATTCGGCGACTTCCTGCATGGATTTCCCTTCGACCAGCACAGCGAGGTCATAAGTGCCCGACATCAAATATACAGTGCGGGCTTCGTCGAACCGATAGATGCGCTCGGCTATCGCATCGAATCCGACTTCACGCTGCGGGGTAATTTTTACCTCGATAAGGGCCCAGACATGTTCGTTGCCGACTTTGTCCCAGTTGACTAGGGCCTTATATTTTACAATCACTCGCTCATTTTCGGCCTGTTTGATGGTCTTTCCGACCTCGTCGGCTGTTAAACCAGTCATGGCGGAGATCTGGGCGTGTGTCAATTGGCCATCTTGTTCGAGAATTTTGAGGACTTCTTTATTAAGCATTTAAGTCACCTCGTATGGGGAAATTTGAGCCCTCATTATAGCAGAAGTTTCTTAGTTATGCCGTGATCGAAACAAGCGCGGCTTTATTTCGATGCCGGATGCTCCGCAGGAGCATAAATACACCCGCTGCCCGAAGGAAGGCTTTACGATGCAAAAAACAGGGCGTTTTAGCATCGGGCTGCGCCGATCAGCGCGGCGAATTTGAGGTTGTTTTCTGCTATATAAGACTCCAAGCCTTCGATGATATCTATTGTGGCTGCCGGGTTTATGAAGGTTGCTGTCCCTACTTCCACGGCGCTGGCACCGGCCAGTATAAACTCTAGCGCATCTTTGGACGTTATTATACCGCCCCCGCCGATTACGGGCACATCAACTGCTGCAGCTACCTGGTAGACCATGTAGAGCGCGACCGGTTTAACGGCTGGTCCGGAAAGTCCACCTGTTTTATTGCCGAGTATCGGTTTGCGCTTTTTGATGTCGATAGCCATGCCTTTGAGAGTATTTATCAAAGATATGGCGTCTGCTCCGGCACCGGCAACCGCTTTGGCCACGGCGACTATATCGCAGGCATTCGGGGTGAGTTTTACGATTACGGGCAGGGAAGTGGCATTTCTCACTGCGCTTGTCACACGGGCCGCAGAGTCGGGGTCGGCGCCAAACTCCATGCACCCTGAGGCCACGTTGGGGCAACTGATATTGACTTCGAGGCCGCTTATGCCCGAAACCCCATCCAGTTTTCGTGCAAGTTCCGCATATTCCTAGAGGCTTTCACCTGCGATGTTAACGATAACTGGGACACGCCACCCTGCCCATATCTCCGACTTGGTCCTGATAAGTGCGTCTACTCCCATGTTTTGCAATCCGATGGCGTTCAACATGCCGGATGGGGTTTCGGCGATCCGAGGCTGTTTATTGCCCTCGCGTGGAGCCACTGTGGTTCCTTTGCAGATGATAGCGCCAAGGCGCTGGATGTCGCAGACTCCGGACATTTCGTCGCCGTAGCCGAACGTTCCCGACGCGGCTATCACGGGGTTTCTCAGGAGAAGACCTCGGCAGTTATGAGGCGCGAGCTGAACGCTCAAGTCGATTTTGGTATCCAAAGTGCCATAATTATAATCTCAGGGCACCATAACGGCAAACGCCAGCGGCATCGTTGTTTGAAAGTGGTTGTGGCTGGTGGGCGATTACAAGAGAGGTGGCAGACGATTTGTCAGAATTATTTCAATTTATCTATTGCCGATTGCATGTCAGGCGGCAATGGTGCTGTAAACTCAACCAATTTTCCTGTTGAAGGCAAGTTGAAGCTCAAACGTCCGGCATGAAGAGCCTGTCTCCCGATAATTTCGGACTTTGAACCGTAAGTGACATCGCCGACTATCGCATGTCCCATGCATGCGAGGTGCACTCTTATCTGGTGGGTGCGACCTGTTTCCGGCCGGGCTTCCACCAAGGTGTAACCCGCGTAATAAAATAGCACCGTGTATTGTGTCCTGGCAGGGCGCCCCGTTTCGCAGACAGCCATTTTCTGGCGGTGAGCCCGGTCCCGCCCGATAGGTGCGTCGATGATGCCGGTTTTGGGGGTCATGCCACCTTTTAAAAGGGCGGTATAGGTTTTTTTAACCGTTCGCGATTTGAACTGGTCGGAAAGGTTCTCAAGGGCAGAACGCGTCTTGGCTATTATTATCAGACCCGACGTGTCCTTGTCCAGCCGGTGAACTATCCCAGGACGGGCAGCATTATCCGCCTCGGGTAGGTTCGGAAGGTGCGATAGGACGGCATTGACCAGTGTGTGGGTGGGATTCCCTGGAGCGGGGTGTGTCGTCATACCGGCAGGCTTGTTTATGACGATAAGGTCGGCATCCTCATATATGATATCGAGCGCGATATCTTCCGCCTGGTGCCTTGTTGGTTCGGGAGGGGCTATGACAACAGAAACGGCGTCTCCCTCTTTGAGCTTGAGGCTGCTTCGGGCCGGTTTGCCGTTAAGTGTTATGTGCCCGTCTTCGATAAGTTTCTGAATAAAACTGCGGGAGAGCTCCGGAAGTTTCTGAACTACGAAGAGGTCGAGCCTGGTGCCCGAGTTATCTGCGGTCAGCAGAACTGGTTGAACCATCGTTCGTCTCCGTCCCATAGGCGCGGATAAGATTGAACGCCAGCAGGATGCCTCCTGCAACCAGCGATGAGTCGGCTATGTTGACATCGGGCCACTCACCCAACCTGATAAAATCTGTCACATGCC
>CAZMDI010000083.1:0-6162 GCA_964564995.1 uncultured Dehalococcoidales bacterium | reverse complement strand
AGAGCGAGGAAAGTATAAACGAACGGCACCAAATCGGCTCTGGATTCCGGCTGTCGCGCCGGAATGACAAAGGAGGGAGTAGGAGAAAAACTGGGGACGAGATTGCCGCGCTACGCGCGCAATGACAACGGCTTTACTACCACAACGGATACGCCTCGCGGAATAACAACGCGGGGCATTTTCTTTACAAGGAGGATATCACCACTATGGACGGAACTGGAACTAAGCAGGATACCGAGGCGACGCAAAACTTGCCAACGGCTTCTGCGACAGAACAGGGAACTTCAACACCCGAGACATTTAGCGAAGAACAGGTCGTGGCGAGGGAACTCAAAGCTGTGAGTGATTATGCCTCACGGACAGGCAGGGTTGAGGAAACCCTGATTAAACGGGAACAAGTCGTTAAAGAAGCCGAAGCACGAAAAGCCAAAGAGGAACAAGAACGCGAACTGGCCGAACTCGAGAAGGTAAAGGACAATCCCGAAGAGTTATCTATCGTCGAACGGCGGCAGAAACTGGCCGCCGACATCCGCGCTTATAACGCGGAAGTCGAAAAATTCCAGACCGAAAAAGCACTACATACAGCCGAGCTGGCAGAAGCAAAAACCAGCCGATTCGATATGGCAGCCGTCAGCATCGCTGAAAAGAACAACGTCAGCGCAGCCATCCTGAAGGAATGGTCTGCGAAACGGGGCATCACCGACCTTGGCCTCATTGAAGACTACGCTTCGGTGATGCCGAAGAAAACAGTTGTAATAGTTCCCGATTCGGGCAAGAACGCAGGAGGAGGCGAAGACATCTCCCGCCTTTCAGCCAGGGAATTAATCTCAAGGGGATTGAATAAAAAGTAAATTGGAGGAAAAGTAAAACATGGCCGCAACGTTAGCACAATATAAATACCTCGGACCCGACGCCGAGATCAGGCGTGGCATCGGGCTAACCATCGTGAAACAATCACCATGGCTTTCCGAACTGCCTTTCGTCGAGATCAATAACAACATCTCCCGCTACAAGATGGAACTCGCCGCCGCAGCCGCCGATACCTACGAGGTCGGCGATACGTGGCTGGAAGGCACGCCTACATGGGAATACCGCGATGCGGCGCTATCCATCCTCGGCGGCGATGCCGATGACGTTAAATTCGGGCGCCTTGCCACCGGCGGGGAAGATACCATGGCATCGATGATCGAACTCAAATCGAAAGCCGTCGCCAACTGGTTCGACGAACTGGCTATCCTGGGGCAAACCACCGCCGTAGCCAAATGGAGCGCTTCCAAAAACTTCAAGGGACTGCTCCGCCTTATCTGCGAATGCGAAAGCGCCGCATCAACCGACCTCGACGGGGCAATCTTCAGCGCATTCAGCGCAGGCAACAACAGCCAGGTGGTACAGGCCGCATCCGGAGCGTCAGGCGTACTCACTCTCGACATGATCGACGTGCTGGTGGATTGTGTTAAACCTAAGCCCACCCACCTCGTGATGAACCGCCAGCTGCGCCGCAAACTCGGCGGGTTAGCCCGGGCAGCAGGCAACAACCTGACGATAAGAACCGGGACGCTCGGGGAAATCATAACTTCCTACGGGGAACAGATAATCCTGGTGGATGACTATACCCCGATCAACTTCCCGGACCCGACCACCATCGTTTCCGCCCCTGCCGCCTATACACCAACAACCAGCGTCGCGGCAGGCAACGACACTTCACCCGTATTCGCACTTCGCATGGGAGAAGACGGGCTCTGCGGAATCCACGGAGCCGGGATGATACACGTCGAAAGGTTCAACCAGCTCGAAACGAAGGACGCCGAAAGGGTCCGCATCAAGTTCTACGCAGGCATGCGGTTAACCAATAAACTGGCCGCGGCTGTGCTGCTGTCCGCCACCGCAAGCTAGGAGGGAAGATGGCGAATCCTACGGCAATAAAGATGCAACTGGACATGACCAAATCTTCCGACCAGGCCGGGGCCTGCCGCGAATTCTGGATGAGGTTCCCCGGGCTAAGGGGTTCATCCGATCAGGACGCGGGAGCAAACGACGGGATCTACTACATCGAGAACCCCTACTACAAAGACATGGTGATCCTCGATGCGTTATGCGTGATCACGACGCAAACGGCGAACGACGGCGACATCGACGTGGGGTTTGCGGACAATGCCACGGGCACCGCTTCCCTTTCGCATTCAAACATCATCTTCGACTCGATAGTAAATACCGCTGCCGGGGTTTTCGAGGGAACAACTCCCCAGGCGCTGGCGGGGACAGGGCAGAAGTATATCTGGAAAGCTAAGGGATCTTCGACCGACTCGTTCCTGTACGTCATTCAGAACGGCGACGTCGACTGCTCGGCGCTGAGATGGAACCTTTTCTTGAAAGTGATCCCCTACAACGACCTGCTCAACGATAATATCGACCTGGGCGCAATCACGGTTTCTTAATAGCGACGGGGCCGGGGAAACCCGGCCCCGATGGAGGCATATGTTAATCCCCAGTGTAACCTACACGGATTTCAAGAAACTGACCCACAGCCAGATCAAAGAACTCAAATCTTGCGAGGTCACCTTTTACAACCAAACGCTTTTCATCGCTATCATCCCGTCCGACAAAGGCGGCACTGCGATAAAAGACGACGTTACGACCCATGCTGAATTCCTGGCCGTGCGCATGAATTCGGTGTCCGGCAAAGAGTATGCGGAGGTAAAGGATGCCGATATACCCGTTTAAATGCATAGGAAACCATGAGTTCGACGAATTGAAAGCATTCAGTGACGGAGATACGGCAGTATGCCCGGAATGCGGAAGGACGGCGCACAAACAATTCGGGGCTTGCAACTGGACATTCGGGTGGCGGCTTTCACAGGCATCGCACATGAAAAGGAAGCGCGATGAGATGGAAAGGGATATGTGAAGGCGGGCAGCAGTCAGCTGTCAGCGGTCAGATTTCAGCAGGGAGTGAGGGGGAAAAGTCGCCTCTGGATCCCGGCTATCGCGCCGGGATGACAAGTGGATGCAGCCTATCAGCGATCAGCGTTCAGCTACCAGAAAACGTTTATTCTGGATTCTCTCGAGTCCTGAGGACAAGAAGCTCGGGGAACCGCCCGAGGCCCGCCTATCGCGCCGGGATGATACGGTGGTGATGGGGTGGGGAACGAGATTGCCGCGTCGCTCCGCTCCTCGCAAAGACATGCTAGAAAGCAAGCGGCTTTCAGCCATGGGCATCCTGAGAAATAAATATAACGGAGGAAAACATGGCAGGTGAATTATTCGACAGTTACGGCAGGCCGGTGATAATACCGGTGGCATTCGACGACTCCAGCGGATTAACCGACAACTACGGGCGCCCGCTGCAAGTCATAAACGCTCTGCCCCTTTCAGGCGGCACGTTGACTGGCGACCTGAACATCGGGGCGAACAAGATAAAGACCACAACAACTATATTCAAGGAATACGCTGCCGGGATTGCCGCGATCAGAAATGCTGCTGACACAACAGAGGCTTCCCTGCGAATGGACTTCGGCTATGCCCGCATCCTACAAATTTGGAATGGCGGATGGGCACAATGTGAAAATAGCGACAACTCCGCCATCCCTTTAAAAGCAAGAGATACTGCCGTGGGGCTTGTAGAAGTAGCCGCTGTGCAGGGAGCCGCTGACCCTTACTTCCGCATTGGACGCGACGACACCGGAGTAGCCCTCAACGCTGTAACCGATATGCTGGCTATCCAATCTGGCGGAGGTGGCGGAAACGCCGCGGTCGGCATGGGAGCCGGAATTGCATTCAACCTGAGTAACAGTGCCCATGAGGTGGAGAAACGGGGCTGGATGGGATGTTCCCTTACCGCTGAAACCAACGGAGCGGAGTCCAGCAAACTAGAAATAGGTCTAATGAAATCAGGGGCTGCCCCAACCATAATTGGGACCTTCTATGGAACTGGTGGTCTCGCTCTTAAGGGGGACATGTTGCTTTCCTCCGGAGTGTTTCAATCAACCTTTAATTACTGCCCAGATTCTGTTGCAGACACTGTAGGCGTTGGAGGTTATGACATGTCCGCCGGACATCGTGCCCTCGCAATAGGCACCGAAGAAGTCGCGGTGGTCGCCGCCGCCGGTGCATCAGATGTTTACATGCCGATCCGGTGGAACGGCGTTACCTACAAACTATTGCTGCATACATGAGGTGAATTATGGAAATCAAAGAACTTCAAGACCACAGAAACAAACTTATACAGCAACGGCAAGGGATACTGGCACAAAAAGCGCTGATACAATCCAGCCTGGATATGCTGCAGGGCGCGATACAATCAACCAATATCCTTATAGAACAAGCGAAACCCAAGGAATAACATGGCTCCGAAAACACAGGCCGCTTTAGTTGCAGAAACCGCAATAGTCCTCGAAGACCCATTGAACTCCATATTCGCAACTAACGCCATAACCCAACACCTGAACAACGCGGTCATCGAGGCATCGAGGTACGTGCCCACCGAATCAAAAGAGACGGTAACGCTGACAGCAGGGAATATCGATGTTTCGGTTTCGGGCATCACGGGATTAAAAGGCATAATAATGGCCGAATATCCGGTCGACCAAACCCCGAGGGCTTTCAGGAACGTCAGCGTTTTTTCCGATATCGCCACGATAAAAACGGATATCGCGCCTGCGGCAGGAGATAGAGCGTATCTATTTTGCGAAGTGGCCAGAATACTGACTTCGGGTGCATCGACTCTGACGCCGGAACTGGAACCCATCGTCGTTAACCTGGCGGCCGGGAACGCGGCGCTAAACTGGGTTGGTGCAGGGAGAACGCAGATAGCTGCTACCGTCGCAAACATCACGTCTGCCGACACAGCCCTTTTTACCATGACGGCAGACATCAGCAGGGCGATAACCGACCTGGCATCGGTGAGAACCCAGCTAACCGCAATGATCCCCGCTGTTGGAGGGGCGCTAGGGCAGGTAGACGCCCGGGTCGACCAAGCCGTTACCGATGTCGGGAATGCCCGTATAGCTTTCACGGCGACGGAGACGGCCATCGCCACGAACATCTCGACGCTCGACGCCCGTATAACGCAGGCGCTGGCGGACCTGACTTCCGGGCGCGCCCTTATCAACACCATAACGACGGGTTCCGCGCCGCAGGCCCAATACGCCCAGTACGCCGTAAGTGAACTGAATGCGGCAGCCACCAGAATCAATGAGGTGAAGGCATATATGCAGCAGGGCAGCAATCTGGCGAACCAGCTATATAACGCCGCCAATCACGAACTGAACGTCTCTGGCGCGTATGCTGCGGAGGGGAAGGCGCTGGAATCCCAATATTCACTCGCTGCCGCCAATTACGGTGCAGATGCGGCACGGGAGTTGGGGGCGGCGGGGGGGCATCTTTCCCAAGCGCAGGGGTATATCGCCGAAATAAACGCGCGGCTTTCAGTTGCCAACGTTATCGCAAGCTACCAGCAATGGGGACAGAACAAGATTGATACGGCGTCAAGAATGCTTAAGGCCCTCCAGAAACCCAAGAGAACACAAATCTACCCGAGAACGTGATGAGAAGCACAAGCGCAACATTAAATATCGCCCAATCCGCCCCTCTGCGCAGGCCATATTTCCATCTGGTATTCACCAACATCGCCGGCGCGACGAAAGACTACTCCGGCACCACAAGCAGGATAGAATCCATCACGCACACCGAATCGGCTTACGGCGGGAATGCGAAAATCATACTCAATAACTCGGACCTGGCAGTGCCCGACCTGCGGGGGTTTTTTGTCGAAATCGGTTACGGGGACGTGACTGCCGCCGGTAACGAGTATGCAGCAACACCCCGGCTTTGGGTGCGAGACCAGACATGGACATCTTCCGAGGGGCTATTAATCGCCACGCTATCGCTTATCGACGGATTCACCCACCTGGGCGAACTTCCTATCGAACTGGGAATCGTTCCCGAATATTACAAACTCTACAACCGGGACACGACGCCCTATATGATCATCGACGCTGCGATATCCGGGGCGGGGTTTACCCTCGGCACCCGGGGGATGGAGCCACCCACCGGAACATACACCGCCGATACCGGAACAAACGCAACAACCCTAAAAGACGCACAACTCACGAGTTCGGTAGACGATTTCTACAACGGTTGGTTCCTGTATAACGTCACCCGGGC
>CAZMDI010000082.1:0-6171 GCA_964564995.1 uncultured Dehalococcoidales bacterium | reverse complement strand
AACCAGAACCTGACGATGGCGATTGCGCAAGCGCTCAACCGGCCTGTAGCAGACATAGAGCAAATACTGATAAACCTATCACTAAATTCTAGCCTTCTGCCACACGAGGTAATCGACCAGATCGATGCCGAAGAAGTTCTCGACGGTGTAGAAAAACTTTCCGAAGATGAGAAATTCATCAAGGCCATCCAGGTTCACGAAAAAAAGTTCACCCATTACCTGGAAGTCATGCATGTCGAAGCACAGAAGGCACAAAAACATCTTATTGAAGCCAACCTTAGGTTAGTCGTAAGCGTGGCAAAAAAACACATAGGCCGCGGAATGCCCTTGCTGGACCTCCTTCAGGAGGGCAACATAGGCCTTATCCGCGCGGTAGAAAAGTTCGATTATCACCGCGGATTTAAATTTTCTACTTATGCCACCTGGTGGATACGCCAGGCTATAACAAGGGCCATAGCCGACCAGGCACGTACTATCCGCATCCCGGTTCATATGGTTGAAACCATCAACAAGTTATTGAGCGTTAGCCGACAGCTTTCCCAGGAACATGGACGCGAACCCACACCGAAAGAAATCGGCGACATTATGGAGATGTCACCCGACCGTGTTCGTGAAATAATCAAGGTTTCGCAACTCCCCATTTCGTTGGAATCGCCTATAGGTGAAGAAGAGGATAGCCACCTCGGAGATTTTATCGAGGACCAAAACGCCATGGCGCCTCCTGATGCTGCATCACGGCAGTTACTGAAGGAACAGATTGACGGAGTGCTTTCAAGTCTGACTCCCCGCGAGAGAAGAGTCCTCCAGTTGCGCTTCGGCCTTGAAGATGGGCGCAGTCGCACTTTGGAAGAAGTCGGCAAGGAATTTAACGTGACCAGAGAGCGTATACGACAGATCGAAGCCAAGGCTCTTCGCAAGTTGAGACATCCGACTCGTAGCAGAAAACTTAAGGACTACCTGGAATAGTACAAAGAAAAAGCGCTGGAAATCCAGCGCTTTTTCTTTAATTTGTCATTTCCGGAAGGGAATTACCTTTTCCGGTACTTACTATGATGACAAGCTAAACTCTTGCTTGGTGAAAGAGGAAGAGCTTCTACCACGCTCACGGCCCGGGTTCCCATCATTTTGCCGTCCATCCCATGGACAGCGGCCTCTCCTTGGGATTTAAGAGCCATTTCAACATAAGCATAAGCCCGGGGTTGCCGGCTACCGATATAGGCATCACTCATGACACTGACGGATATTATTTCACCATAAGTGCTGAAGGCAACCCTGATTTCTGATTCAGTGACGCCTGGAGCAAGATTACCGACATACAAATATGTTCTGGCTGGTTTGGGAGAATAACCTGCTGTTTGGTGCTCTAACAACTATTTTGCCTCCTAACACCGCCAGTGTATTCAGGGCTCACCTCGTAAAGACAACGGGGGGCTGGATAAATCCAGCCCCCCGTGTTTTCACCAGACCGAATGCTGGTTTAGCGCTTTACTTTACGATAGCAGTCGCTGCAATAAACCGGTTTGCCGTTGCGAGGTTCGAAAGGAACCTGAGTGGCTTTACCGCAATCTGAGCAAGTGGCGGGGAACATCTGGCGTGTGGTGTAACTGCTGCTGCTGTTGCTATTGCCACCGCTGTAGCTGTTGCCACTATAACCGCCGGTGCTGGTCCCGCGTTCTGCTTTCCTGGCGTCGCGACACGTGGGGCAACGTTTGGGCTCGTTGGTATAACCCTTGGACTGGAAAAACTCCTGGTCCGTTGAGCTAAACGTGAACGTGGCTCCGCAATCGGAACATTGAAGTGATTTGTCTTGAAAACTCATTTGGATGACCTCCTCTCTTTAATAACTAGTTAGAGTTTGGGTCATCCAATAATGGAGGAAAAGATCCGGGGGAAACCCGAAGACTTAGCAACCTAAACTTAAACTTATCATCAGTATACTACATCGGGTTGAATAACACAAACAAAAAAGGAAATATGGCTTTACTGCCAGTTTACTCTTTTTGCTGTATTATATTCATGTATGCTTTTACTGTTTTGTTTACGGCAGAGGGGAGATGTTGATAATGTATAAATTCAAAATAATCCTTGCTTCGCTATTTTCCACTCTGGTCATTTCAAGCGTGGGTTGCGGTCTGATCCCAATTTCTACAATCACACAGACTAGAACAATCACGACTGCGGTTACAACAAGTGCATCGAACAGCAATGCCGATTCCGCTTGGTTCCTTGACTATTCCAGCGTGGTGGAAAAAGTAAGACCTTCGGTGGTCCAAGTAGAGACAGACGTGGCGGCAGGTTCTGGCTGGGTTGTAGACTCGAGCGGAATCATTGTCACGAATGCACACGTACTCGAAAATGGCATCGGCGGCATCGTGTCTGCTGCTTCGATTAAGGTGATAACGGCGAATAACCAAACATACACCGCAACTTCGATAAAAACCGATGTTTCCTCGGACCTCGCCATCATCAGGATCAAGGCCGACGGGCTGGTTGCGGCTAGCATTGGGAATTCCTCTGCGCTTAAAGTAGGTCAGCCTGTTGCAGCCATCGGTAATGCGTTGGACCTCGGAATCAGCATGACCGGCGGGTGGGTGAGTCGTCTACATGCCACGGTGACCGACGAAAACGGCGTGACTCATGCTGACCTGATCGGGACTGATACCGCCATTAATCCCGGCAATAGCGGCGGCCCCCTTGTCAATACGTCAGGAGAGGTCGTGGGTATTACCAGCATCAAACTGATCGATACTGGAGTAGAGGGAGTGGGTTACGCCATCAGTATCGATTCCGCTATGCCTGTGATCACCCAACTGATTAACAGCGGATTCGTGGCACGCGCATATATGGGTGTGAACGGCCTTACCACAGTAGATAGCATCGTCGTTTCCCAGAATAACCTGGGAACTGACACAGGTGTTTTCATCGGAGGAGTGATTGCGGGAAGCCCCGCAGATAAGGCCGGCCTGAATGCAAAGGACGTTATTGTAGACGTGGATGGTACTCCGATAACGACCAACGGGCAACTCGTGCAACTCATCCAAGCCAAAACTCCCGGAACGCAGGTCAAGATCTCGATTTTCCGGGGGTCCAATAAATTAACCGTAGTAGTTACGTTAGGCTCGACGCCATCACCTACAAGTTAGGTAGAGACCGGCTATTACCCAGGGATCATCATCTGCAATATAGGCGCTCAATTGGCCCCGAATCTATTCGAAATCAATCACTCATTTTAAAAAGAAAAGACGGGATCGAATCTTTACATCGATCCCGTCTTTTCTTATCAGCCTTAAGATGCAGCCACTGCTATGCTAGAATAAGCAAAGAGGCGGAAATTATGATTCCTGTTATGCTTAAAATGCACAATTTCATGCCATACAAAGGCAGTGCCCCCCCGTTATCATTTATGTCAATTCACACTGCCTGCATTTCAGGCGATAACGGGGCAGGAAAGTCCTCTATAATCGATGCAATCACGTGGGCGCTCTGGGGTAAAGCCCGTTCCAAAAGCGATGACGAATTGGTCTACCAGGGTGAAAATGAAACCATGGTGGAATTTGATTTTGATTCCGGGGGTCAAATTTATCGCGTCATACGCAAGCACTCCCGTCCTAAGAACAAGAAAGGCTCCGGACAGAGCAGTCTGGACCTGTTCATTTGTAACGAAGGAGCGTTCCTCCCCCTCTCAACCGAACGCGCTACCCTGACACAGGAAAAGCTTGAAACCATCCTTCACATGGATTATGAAACTTTCACCAACAGCGCTTACCTCAGACAGGGCCATGCAGATGAATTCACACACCAGACTCCCAGCAAGCGCAAGGAGGTGCTTTCCACTATCCTGGGCCTTTCAATATACGATGACTTTGAGGACAATGCGAAACAGAGAACGCGGGAAGCTGAACAGTCTAAGACAAGCCTTTCAACGAGCATCGTCGAACTCGAGAATGAAATAACCTGTAAATCCGACCTTGAAACAGACCTCTTAAAATTCGAGGGTATTTTAGTCGAAATAGATAAATACGCAGAAATAACCTCGTTCGAAATGAAATATCTTCAAGCCAAAGAACAGTCACTGGAGAATATCAAGGAGCAGTTTGCGCACCTGGGCTCCATAATCGCCCGTCATCGTGAAGACATCGCCCGTGAAAATGAATCTTTGAATAAGAGCAAAGCTCGTTTGTTTGAAGATAACAAGGTTTTGGATAACCAGGAAACAATCGAATCGGGTTTTAACGAGCTCAAAATTGCACGCGAAACGTACGATAAAATGAATCAACAAGCTAGGACTTTTTCAAAACTGAAGGAAAAATATTCCCAATTGGAAAAAATCCGGGATCGAATGCAGAATGAACTTAAAACACAGCACAAACTGTTAGAAAACGACGTCCATCAACTCGAACAGAAGTGCGAGCAACTACCCCAACTGAAACGAGAACAGGGGACCATCGCTGCCGCCCAGCGCGAGCTGATTATGCTGGACCATCAAATCGAGGTAAACCGAAACAACACCGGCGATCAAAAAACAACCCTTTCAAACATGATTGATACCATTCGATCGTTGAAAAAGGAGACCTCCGATATCGATGAAAAACTAAAATTGCTGGTTGAAACGAAAAACGGACCCCGCTGCCCGCTTTGCGAAACCGAACTCGGGACCCGGGAACTGGACCTTGTCAAAACGAAATATATAGAGGACCGAACCAGAAAATTCGAATCGATCAAACGTTACGAAAGCGATGCCGCCAATTCGGCTGCCGAAATAATGACTTCCGAAACCGAAACCACTCGGCTTGAAAATCAACAAAAAAATGAATATCGCATGTTGACTACCAAGGAAGCTCGCAACGCGCAGGCCATAAAAGAAGGGGTCGAAGCCTCAGCAAAACTGGCAGAAGCAAAACAGAAAATAGTGGAAATAGAAGAGGTGCTCGCCTCTCAGAATTATGCCCCGGCGGAAAAGGCAGCCCTGACAGAGATAATGGCAGAAATGGCATCCCTTTCTTACGATGAAAAGGAATATGATTCGCTGCTTATTCGAAAAGAAAAACTCAGTCAATGGGAAGAACAAAAACGACGATTGGATGAGGCACTGAGCCTATCGACACAAGAAAAGAACAATGTGTTTAGGTCACAGCAAATAATTAACGAAGTCAATGCTCGATTTGCGACTGATACCATACTTGAAAAAGAATTGTCCTTAAAAATGACTGAACTCCCTGATATCTCGCGGCGGTTGGGAATGGCCGAAATCGAATCAATACGCCTGACGGAAGAACAAAAACTCTACCGGGGGAAAATTGCCATCCTCAACGAGCGAATACATCACCTTACAGAACTTGAAAAGAAAGTGTTAGAGAAACGCCGTGCCCTCACGGAAGCCTTTGAAAAAGAAAGCTTGTACCGTCAACTAACAATCATTTTCGGTAAAAAAGGTCTCCAGGCGATGCTGATTGAAACAGCCCTGCCTGAAATTGAATCTGAAGCCAATCGACTCCTGGCCAGAATGACAGATGGGCGCATGAACTTGACGTTCGAGACTCAGCAGGCAACAAAGAAAGGCGATCTTTCAGAGACACTTGATATCAAAATTGCCGACGAACTAGGCACACGGAACTACGAGATGTTCTCCGGCGGGGAGGGCTTCAGGATAGACTTCTCAATACGAATCGCCTTAGCCCGTCTGCTTGCACGTAGAGCAGGGGCACCTCTTCCGACATTGATTATCGATGAGGGTTTCGGCACCCAGGATGCAGATGGAATCGAAAAACTCAAGGAAGCTATCAATTCTGTGCAGGATGATTTCCAAAAAATCCTGGTCATTACCCATATAGAAGAACTCAAGGACGCTTTTCCTACACGAATAGAAGTCGTCAAAAAAGCGGAGGGTTCGACCATAGAGGTCAGTCAACAATAGGCCCACCGGAATATTCAGAGCCCCAGTTCGCTGCTTATGGATTGCATTGCACCTAACCCAATAGAAATAAACTCGTCAAGCGTCAGCCCCAACGCAGAACACGAAGCGATCTGCCCCCTGTTGGCACCGGCCGCAAAGCTCTTTTCCTTGAACCTTTTGCTGATGGAAGATGCCTGAACCGCACTGAGCTTCTTTTCGGGTCTTATCAATGCGCCGGCGGTAATAAGCCCGGTGAGCGGGTCTGCGCATAGCAGGGC
>CAZMDI010000081.1:0-6185 GCA_964564995.1 uncultured Dehalococcoidales bacterium | reverse complement strand
CCTCTGCCAGGGACATCGAAGCCATCAACAAAGCCAGGCTGGTTGTCCAGAACGGGCTCGGGCTTGAAAGCGGGATGCAGAAAACCCTGGCCCAAGCGCAATCAAACGGCGTCAAATTCTTCACGGCCTCCGATTATATCATCATAAGACACGTCGGGCCGGGTGAAGGCGTTCCGTCAGGCGACCCCGACCAGACGATGGGCGCCCCGGACCCGCACCTGTGGACCGACCCCCTGGCCATGAAAAACATCGTCGCCGCACTGTCCGACTACCTTAAATCCAATCTCGGCATCAATGTAGATGCTGAGTCAATCGCCCTTCAGTCCCGACTCGACGCACTCGATCGGCAGATAACCGCTCTGGCGGCCGTTCTCCCGCCCGAGAGCCGTAAACTGGTGACCGGGCACGAGTCATTGGGATATTTCTCTGCACGCTACGGATTCACTCTTATCGGCGCCCTCATCCCCAGCCTCAGCGACCAGGCCGACGTGTCGGCTGCCGACCTGGCCATGCTGAAACAGGACATCATCGATAACCGCGTCAAAGCAATTTTTGCGGAACTTGGCACTTCTCCGACCGTGGTCAGCCAGATAGGGGCCGAGACAGGGGTTAAAGTGGTTCAACTCTCCACACATGTGCTTCCTGCCGATGGTTCATATTTCTCTTTCGAAACGAATCTGGCGCAAACCATCGTGGATGCGTTAAAATAGGCGGAGTATGAGCGGACTGATAACTCCCTTTACAACAAATACTTTCATGATGCAGGCCCTGATAGCCGGCATACTGGTTTCCATAGCCTGCGCGGTCGCAGGTACCTTTGTCATCATGCGCGGTATGGCTTTCATCGGAGATGCGCTGGCCCACGGGGTGCTACCCGGTATTGCACTGGCTTTCCTTTTTGGCTTCCCGGGCATTATCGGAGCTGCTGTGGGGGCGGTCGTCATGATAGGCGGGGTTACGGTCATCACACAGCGCTCGCGTCTTTCTTCTGATACAGCCATCGGGTTGCTGTTTATCGGCATGCTGGCGCTGGGCGTGGTCATTGTTTCCCGCTCGAATTCCTTCAGCGGCGACCTCACCACCATCCTCTTCGGCGAGATACTGGGGATCGGTGTCACTTCTATTTGGATACAGCTCATAGCTACGCTCGTGATAGGCGTCACGGCTTTTATATGCTCGCGCCCGTTCCTGCTCCTCAGTTTCGACCCCGAACAGGCACAGGTCGCCGGCTTCTCACAAAAGCGTTATCACAACATCATGCTTTTCATGATCGCAACGACAATCATCGTGTCATTCCAAACTGTCGGGACTCTGCTGGTATTCGGGCTTCTCATAGCCCCTGCCGGCGCCGGCGCACTGCTAGCGCGGCGCATCCGCGGCATGATGGCCTGGGCGACCGTTTTCGGAGTCGTTTCGGTTTATACCGGGCTTCTCCTCAGCTATTACTTCAATCTTGCTGCCGGAGCCTCGATCATCCTTGTGACAACGGTCATCTTCTTTATCGTTTTCACTATTCAGAACGCGCGCAGTCGGCGCATCAGCGCGCTGGTCGGGGTGCCCCATGACTGATACCGCGGTCAATGGGACAGCAATCTGCGCCCGGGCGAAAAACGTAACCGTCGGCTATCCCGGCGAAGCCATCGTCGAGGGCATAAACTTCGAATTGCCCCAGGGGCAGGCCATGGCCCTCATCGGCACAAACGGCAGCGGCAAAACAACGCTTCTCAAGACATCCGTGGGCCTGATACCTCCTCTCGGCGGGGACTTCACGGTTTTCAATACAAAACCAGGAAACAGTGCCAGGCGCATCGCATATCTCGGGCAGTTCCACAACGCGGGATTCATCCTGCCGCTCCGGACCATCGACGTAGTGCGCATGGGGCGTTTCCCGCTGCACGGGCTGGTCGGCAAAATGGGCGCCACAGACAATGATATGGTGGACCGCGCCATGCGTGCCATGGGCATAGAAAAGCTGGCGGACACTCCTCTCAGGTTTCTTTCCGGAGGGCAGCAGCAGAGGGTCTACCTGGCACAGGTACTGGCCCACCATGCCGATTTGCTGGTACTGGACGAGCCAACTTCGGGGCTAGACGCCGCAGGCAGAGAACTCTACCTGCAGGCCATGAATGCCGAGATGTCCCGCGGCGCTTCGATACTGGTAGCTACGCACGACATCCAGGAAGAAGCCACGTTATGCCAGCAGGTTATGCTGTTGGCGCACAAGGTCGTGGCGTTCGGCCCGCCGCAACAGGTGCTCAACTCTGAAACCCTGCTGGAAACCTTCGGGATAGTGATCGGCAAGGACCAAAAGCGCCCTGCGGTGCTCGAATGCGCCCACGGCCACGAGACGGAGCCCGCGATCCAGGCCAAGAGCAAGGGCAGAAGATTCTGGATACGCTGAAAACACCCCGTCCCGGACTGGAACCTTCACAGGTCGCCCGGCCAGGAAGCGCATGAAGGTCTACCACGTCGTTTATGAACCGTCCTTCAAATCGTTGGACATACATTTCTGGACGAATTGCACGCTCGCCTGCCGCTCGTGCTACACGCGTTATGAAACTCTTGATTTCGGTCTCTTCGACGACCCCATCGCATCGATAGCGTTTAAACCCGCCCAAAAACCACCGGACAACTTTTTGACACCCGGCAAAGTTCTGGACCTGCTTAAAGGCCGGGAGGTAGACCGCGTCATCTTCATGGGCACGGAAGCTGCGCTTGACCCCGAGATGCCCAAGCTGGCGAAGGCGCTGCACGACGAATTCCATTCCTACAACGTGATGCTGACCAACGGCTTGAAGCTGGCCGACATGAGCGACATCGACGAGGTGATCTTCAGCATCAAAGCAATCTCCCCCGACCTGCACAGGGCCTACACCGGCAAAGACAACGAGGCTATCCTCGAGAATTTCAGGAAACTGGCCGGTTCGGGGAAAAAATTGCAGGCCGAAACGGTGCTGATCCCCGGCTTGATAGAAGCACCCGAAATTGAACGGATCGCGGAATTCATATCGGCCGTCGACCGAAATATCACGCTCCGCATCGATGCCTATTTCCCTGCCGGAGACAACCCCTGGCGCCCTGCAACCGCCGCCGAGGTGGAGGCCGCGGCCGTCCTGGCACGCAAACACCTTAACAAGATTTCCTGCCTTACGCTCGACATGAAACGCACGGGCGACAAACCGTTGCGGTTGTTCTGATGAAAAACACCGCTGCCGACATGGTTCCGGCCCTTTCCGCAAACGCGATCTACATCCTCAAAAAACGCTACCTCAAGCGCGACAAGCGCGGGAGAGTGAACGAAACGCCCGCCGACCTGCTGAGGAGGGTCGCCTCTGTAGTCGCCTCGGCGGAAACCCTATACGGCAGCCAGGCGGACGCAAAAACCTGGGAAGAAGCTTTTTTCGGCATGATGGGGCGCCTTGAATTCCTGCCTAATTCACCCACCTTGCTCAATGCGGGTCGCCTTTCAGGGCAGATGTCGTCGTGTTTCGTGCTGCCGGTGGGCGATTCTCCTTCGTCCCTCGAAACCAGTGTCGAAGAAGCAATCCTGGTCCATAAGAGCGGCGGGGGAACGGGGTTCAACCTCTCGCGCGTGCAGCCGAGGAATGAAAAAACAGGAAATTCCGAACGTGGCGGCCCGCCATCGATCCTCGCCCCTCTCTCTGCGGCAACAGCCGCAATCAAGCAGGGAGGGGTACGCATGGGTTGCAACATCGCGACACTTGACGTGCACCACCCAGATATCATGGCCTACATACATACCAAGAATACGAAGAGCGCACTGCCTAACTTTTACCTTTCTGTTGGTGTGACTCCGGAATTTATCAAGGCCGTAAAAGAAGACCGTCCCTACAACCTCATCGACCCGGCCAGCGGGAAAACAGCACACACCTTGCAGGCCAGGGCTGTTTTCGATGAAATAGTTGAACAAACGTGGAAAACGGGAGATCCCGGTCTTCTCTTCCTGGACCGCATACAGGCCGGCAACTCCGTCCCGAAACTGGGGGAGATAAAGGGTGTTAGTGGCTGCGGAGAACAGATGCTGTTCGAGTACGAATCTTGCAACCTCGGCTCCATCAACCTGGCACGGATGCTGGATGATAAAAACCCATGTGGTTTGGATTATGTCAAACTATCAAAAACGGTCTGGTTGGCCGTCAGGTTCCTCGACGACGTCATAGACATGAACAAATATCCTTTGATGGCCATCGCCTCAGCCACCCTGAAGACACGCAAGATCGGGCTCGGTGTCATGGGTTTTGCCGATATGCTCGCCCGGCTCGGCATACCCTACTGTTCATCCATGGCCGTAGTGCTGGCAGAAAAGCTCATGGGTTTCATCAACGACGAAGCGCATCTCGCTTCAGAATCACTTGGAAGGACAAAGGGCGTTTTTCCCGCCTACAAGGGGAGCATATATGACAGCGCCAAACGCCCCATGCGCAACGCTTCATGCACAACCATCGCCCCGACCGGCACGATCTCTTTGATCGCCGGCTGTTCAAACGGCATCGAGCCTTTCTTCGCCCTGATCTACATGCGACGCATCAGGAGCGGACACAACCTGCTTGAGGTGAACAACGAATTTATCCGGGCGGCGGAACGATGCGGGTTCTACTCGGAAGGGCTCGTTAAGAGGCTGGCAAACGGAGCCACCCTGGGGGACATTCCGGAAGCGCCAGCTGAAATCAAGCGGCTATTCGCTACCGCATCAGAGATAGACGCAATCTGGCACGTCGCAATACAAGCGGCTTTTCAACGCCACGTAGACAATGCGGTCTCGAAAACAGTCAACCTTCCGAATAACGCTACCCGGGGCGAGATAGCAGATATATATATCGAAGCTTACAACCTGGGGCTTAAGGGCATAACCATCTACCGCGACGGGAGCCGCGGGAAGCAGCCGCTCGAAGGACATATCAATCCTGACCTTCTGGCGGCCTACCTGAAGACAAACCCAGACTGACCCGGGGGCTGCAGCCCGAACGATAACTCCTAACCTAAACCATACAATGCCTGTTCCAAAGCCGCTTTCAGGTCTTCTGTACCAAACACTTTATCAGAAAAAGGATTTTTGCTGTCAGTTAACAAGCCCTAGACCAAAAACAAGTATACCAACCTGTTTTCGAGCTCAATTTTTATCGCAAATCATAAATATTTAGAGCGCCAGCTTTGACGCCTCAAGCAAAGTGACGTATAATATGTTGTATCTGCGATGCCAATCGCAGCCTGTGAGGTGATGATATGGCCAGCCGTTTTGACAAATTCTCAGAAAGAGCCCGCCGAGTTCTAAGCCTGGCCCAGGAAGAAGCGCAGCGCCTCAACCACAATTACATCGGCACTGAGCACATCTTGCTGGGGCTGGTCAAAGAAGAAGAAGGCGTGGCCGCACGCGTCCTGATAAACATGGGGGTAAGCCTGCCCAAGATGCGTTCAGCCGTGGAGTACGTTATCGGTCCCGGTGAAAAGGTCACTTCGGCGGGAACAGGGCTTACCACCCGGGCCAAGCGTGTCATAGAACTGGCCATCGATGAAGCCCGCCAGATGGGCCACAATTACATCGGCACGGAGCACCTGTTGCTAGGACTTCTCCGCGAAGCCGACGGTGTCGCAGCGGGCGTGCTGGACAGCTTCAGCGTCACCCTTGAAAAGGCCCGTGCAGAAATTACCAGATTCCTCAGCCAAAATGCGAACAAGAGCCGAGCCGCCAAGTCACCCAGCAAGACCCCGACGCTGGACCAGGTGGCACGCGACCTCACGGCTGAAGCTCGCGCTGGAAAACTGGACCCCGTCATCGGCAGAAATAAAGAGATCGAGCGCGTCATTCAGATACTGTCCCGCCGGACCAAGAACAACCCTGCGCTTATCGGCGAACCCGGTGTCGGGAAAACCGCCATCGTTGAGGGGCTTGCGCACAGAATAGTCTCCGGCGACATTTTCGAAACCCTCGAGAACAAGCGCGTCGTCTCGCTCGACATGGCTTCCGTCGTTGCTGGAACCAAGTACCGTGGCGAGTTCGAAGAGCGCCTCAAAAAAGTCCTCGAAGAGCTTCGTGTGGCTGGGAACTGCATCTTATTCATCGATGAATTTCATACGCTGGTGGGAGCAGGCGCGGCCGAAGGCGCCGTTGACGCTGCCAACATCCTTAAACCGGCACTGGCCCGCGGCGAACTGCAATGCATAGG
>CAZMDI010000080.1:0-6191 GCA_964564995.1 uncultured Dehalococcoidales bacterium | reverse complement strand
AGAATTACCGGTAGCAAACACTGTAGGAATGGCAGGACTCTATCTTAGTCAGGCCCCTATCCTGTCCTAATGATGGGGTCCACCTCAGGCATTCATCCCGGTGTTATTTTGTCGGGTGAATAGTTTCTCTCTGGCGGAGTTTAAAATTTCAGCGATTGGAATCTTTTATATAGTTTTACGAGTTGTTGCTCCGAAAATGTAACAAATATTTAACATTTATTTCGAGTATTTTGCGCTTTCGTTATCCAAAATACATATAATACAATGAGTGGATCAGTGATTGTCCGGTTGATTAACATATTTCCAGGGACAAAGACCATGAAATCCATAACGAGCGACTTTATTTTCGAGTAATAACAAAGTGAAAAAATTAAAACACAGATTTATTACAATTTTTGGAATGGTCGTGAGTGTAATAGTGGTTTGTTCCGGGTGCGCCGGGAAACCTGCAACGTTGACGCCCCCTTCTACTACGACCATTACTTTACCAGTAACAATATCAACGACAGCGATCTCGTCCACACCAACAAGTTCCACTCCGATCTTATCTACAACCATAAGTCCCACAATTTTCCAGCAATATAAAAGCCTTGCTGTAAAATTTCACGCCTTATTGGCGTTCAGTGTGAATAATACGAATATCAGCTACCCAACCGATTTAGCGGTTCCCCAGGTTCCCGTTATATGGTCGGGAATGTCGTTTTCAGGCACCCTTCACGAGAGCGGCCCGGGGGAAGATATTACCGACAAGGTGGCTGGCACAATTTCTGCTGATGGGAAGGTATTGGTATCCCTTGTTTATTCCCGCCAGGTGCTGAGGACCACCAATTCCGGTACGGCCTTTAGCGTTAGCCTTTCTAATGTTCCATTAGACATTGGCGTCAGTTCTGGGGCGTACAATTATTCCGGGGCCGCACTCCAGGGGTATGTTTCAGGGATAACCTACGTTGATGGAACGATAATCTCCGGGCAGATAATTCCCTCGACGGTTTATGTATCCACGGATTGGGGGAATACCCAGCAGCCACCGACCTTGACGATTGTATTTGGGAAATAAGTGAACTATAGGTAACTCGGTCCTCGGGTTTCTCCCGAGTTATTATGGTACGGGGATTGCCCCGCTAAAGCCGAAGGAAACCTGGCTGTTGACAGAGTAACAATGCAGTTTTCTATTGATTCGCCTGCTTTTCAATTGCTAAATTTGCCCGGTAATTTAGGATGCTTTCACTGCCAGGTGCGTTTGAAAGAAGCCTGTGACCCTGCTGACATATTCAGCAGGGTCGTTTTTGTAACCCTCGCTGTGCAGAGCCGCAGGTATTTCCCACAACTTATTGGCGGAGTTGGATGATACATCGAATAAAAGCTGAGTATCAACGAGCGTAGTGAGATCGTCCTTTTGCTCATGAATAAAAAAGATAGGCGCATTGATTTGTCCTACGACTTGTATTGGATCGACTTCGCGGTACTCGAACAACATGAAAGCGCTCAACCGCACACCAGGAAGAAAGACGTTTACGAAAAATCTGGGAATGTGCCTTTCGGCGGCTTGCCGATAAATCATATTAGATACACTGGCGAAGCATCCATCCAGAATGAGAGCTCCCAAATCCTCCTGGCTGGCGAAAATACAAGCAGAAGCGGCTCCACTGCAAAACCCCAGAATTCCGACACTGGAAGAAGAGTATCCCAGGCTTTTAACATAGTCAAAAGCCCCTCCCAGGTCGCGGTCGATATAGAGCAGCGAGCGTCCATGGCCCTGTGAATCACCGCGTCCGCGTAGATCGAATAGGAGGATATCGAACCCTTCGAAGTGTAAGTCCCTCGTTAATCCGAGAGTATCTACTACACTATCGATCCTGTTCTGAAAACCCCCGTTAATTATTATAAGTACCCTCTTCCCGTCTCCAGGGATGTACCATCCCTGGAGAGAAAGATTGTCCTTGCGGCTAGTGAACGCAACGTTTCTGGATGATATTCCGGCCATGTCTGGTGTATTTATCAGTGGCAGTCGCGGTATTTCCATGGCTGCCACTGAACCGAAAACCGATAACCCAGTGTAAATTAGTAGGAATACCAGAAAAGTAGCCTTGCCGATTCGGAGCAGACGCGATATTTTGTCAGATTTAATACTATCAGGCATTTGAAGCCCAGTGTGTTGGCGGGTAGAGCCTGGTTTCCATTTGAAGCACTGATCAGAGTCGATAGAAATTACTATCTAGACCAAAGATGGAGATACGTGATTTCGATTCAATCCAAATAATAACGAGCAGATATGGTTCACCTCGAAAAAATAAATTTACAACTTTGTATTACGAACGTCATTTGGCCTCAGGGGACGACACCCGAGGAAGGGAACACCAAATGCCATAATGCAAGAAGACCATTAAGTAGTTGCCCAGCTAAAGTCAGCGGTTAATATTTGTTCAATGATCGTGTTTTCGATTATTGCGCAGTTATCATTATTTTCGTGCCAAACGCAAAGAAACACCAAATCACTTCCGCCATCCTCATTTACTACACGATGGAATGCATCCCCCGGCACTCTGAGAAACATATTTGGGCCAACCTTGAAATCATCTTCATCCATCATCATCCGCCCGTGTCCTGAAATAAAATAGTATAGCTCCTCATGTTGGTGGCTATGCCCTTTTGTCGATTTTCCGGCAAATAATATGGTCTTTGAAAGCGTAAAATCAGGGGAATATAGATCTTCCACCAGATATCGATCTGGCTCATTACACCGTATGATAGGTTTTACATTAAACAAGCCAGCTAATTTGGTTGGTGCCGGTGAGGGATTATGTTTCATTTAATTCCTCCTTTTTTGATAGTTGCGAAGAGACAATCACAAGCAGGGCCAAGATAATCCATAACAGTGGCACCGTAAAGCAAATGTTTTTGGTTCCAACCGGAGTCAATACAACAAACATGTTTTCAATTATAGAGTGTGCTGCAAATGTCGCCATACACGCCATTAGTCCTATGCCCAATCCGAAAAGGGGACTGCTCCTGGCGGAAGTTAAAATTTTACGGCACAAGATCATGCAGGTGACAATGCCTGTTATAAGCGCAATCAATCCTAGGATCCCGCAGTCGGAATATAATTGCAGATAAGAGCTATGAGGCCCTCCGGGAGTAATATTGGTTTGAACCATGGTCCACCAACCTCCCAGGCCCAACCCCGTAACAGGGTGAGTTTTTAAAGCTATCAATGTTGCCTTCCAGAAATCCTCTCTCGCCAGCAAATTCTGATAAGGCAGGACATTCCCGAGCCACGGGGCTCCATACCAAAGCGGCACAGTGATGCCGGCGAGAACCCCCAAAGACAATAAAGTCCCCAACAAAATCTTAAAACCACGCAGAAATAGAACTATAAGCAGTCCAATCGCAGCTGCAATCCAACCACCCCCACTGGCGCTAGCTGCAAGAATGCTCACTAACACGATAGCTGCTGCGCCAGTAATCACCCGGACCATTGGTTTCTGGTGGAAAATTGCAACAGCAAATAATACCGGTAGACATAAAGCGGACATTACACCAAGCACATTTGAGTGCATTTCTGTTCCACTAAATAAGTGCATCCGGGAGACTAAATTGTAAATCCAAATGTTAAAAGACACTTGTTTTCCGGCAGTTCCTGAAAAGACGATCACCGACAGAACAAGTAAAACAATTAACAGGAATACTGCCAATGCCACCCAATAAACTCGTTTGGCATGGCTATTTCGTACTAGACTATAATAAAATAACACGCCCGCTAAGTATGTATTTAACGCTGAAACAGCGAGTTCGTGCGCTGGGCTGAGAAAATAACCTAACAACATCCCCGCTGTCAAGATGCCAATCGCAATATCGAATGGAGTCTTGGGGAAAGGCTGGTCTTTGAACAAAAGGTGATATCCGCTTGGGAACAGCGCAATCGACCAGCTGATCCATAATGGCAAGGCTCCCGATAAAACAGATAAAAAAACAAGCAAGGCAAAGAAAGGTTGGGCCAATGATAAAACGCCATCGAACCAGATGGAAATTTGTTTGAATCTCCGATGGAGGTTTCGCACATCTTCCATATCTTCGTGCATCACTGATCTATCCCTTGTGTTTGCTTCCTACACAAACCATTTTTCATGTCGATAAATAATAGTATGAAGAATGATAATACCAGCATCAGTGGGGCAACTCCCCAGACATAACTCGAGATGTTTTGTTCTTTCTTAGGCTGGATGACAATCGCCGGAATGCTATCTTTTTCCCAGATGGTAACTCCGGTGAATTGACTATCAAATACTATTTGGGCTGAGTATTTAAGTAAAAACCCTTTATCTTTCAATATTTGATCATAATCAACATCATTTACCAAGACCCATTTCAAGCTGTATCGTGACGCATCACCGAGAACTGCGCCAAGAGTCTTGAGCTGGGAGTCAAAATATTTGCTGGAATCCAGTGACGCTATTCCGCTGCTCAATAAAATAGGCAGTGTGCGAGCTGTATAATATGTCCCATCCAGACAAGGGGCCTGGCTAATGGCGTTGAGTTTTTGCATTTGCGCTTCCCCGAATCCCAACGTGATATAGCGGTACTGTTGCCCCGTTTCGAGACCATCTAAAAACTTGGCCATTGTAGTAACATTTACAACCGGGGGTGACGGCAAGAAGGTTTTACGATCCGCTTCCGATCCTAAGAAGGCAGAGCCGAGGCACATAGTTAGGACGGAAATGATCAATATCATTGATATTATTGATCTTGACCTACTTTCCCCAAATGTGATGCGATCGAAAGGCAACAGCTGCACTGCAAGTGGTACAAAAAGCAAGCTAGCCCAAAGTGCAAAGCGTTCATATGTAAGCCAGTTTGCCCATGGGCCGAAAATATGATCAGGAAGAATGGTAGTTCCGCCTAGTCCGAGCAGGAACAAAAAGACTGCCGCCAAGAATAATGGGATCAACTTTCGGTCTTTCAAGATAATATATGGAGTGAATGGGATTATCAGAAGCAAGAGGAAATAATATGCAACCACGAACTCCATGAATGCCATCCCATTATTGAACAGGTTAGTGCGAGTGATGTGAGGGATTTCTGTCTGTACCCCTGATTCGAGCGCGAACTTCCAAAAAGGATAGATGGGGATAATCGCAAGGGGTGTGGCAATAGCTCCGAAGACCAGCAATCTCTTGATGGTTGTTTGAGATTTATCCTTATTATTGGCGAGGAAAAGAAAGGTAGTTATTACGACGATTATTGGGATAAAACAGATAAATGTCAGATGATGGCAAGCCGCGGTTATTCCAGTCATTAACCCTGCCAATAATGCAGTCCTTACATTACCTTGAGAGAGGTAGCGCCAGAGAAAATATCCTGTAAAAAGAGCCGCAACTAGGGCCAGCATGCTGGGAAGTTGTCCCCAATCGTAATTTGTAATGTAAAGCGAAGGCAGAAATATTGCCAGGAAGCCTGCCCAAACAGCGTTTCGGTGCGAAAGAAAATTGCTGCAGAAGAAATATACGGCGACCGGGACCATTATCATCCCGATTAAACTCAATAGAGCATAAGCATTTTCCAATCCAAATACAAAACCACCAAGGGCTAAAATCTGGGTTACAAGCGGCGGATAAGATGTAACGCTGAAACCTCCAAACCACCGAGGTTCCCAGGTGTTAAACCAGGAATGCATATAGTGAGATGCAAAAAACATATGCGCCCAGCTATCATATGTCCAGTTATAAAATCCGGTTAATGAAAGCCCAAGGTTGAAGCACATCGAGATTAAACCGATAAATAACCATGGTCTTCGGATTATTTGTTCATACCACTTGCTATTCAAAAGCATTACCTTTTCTGAAATACCTTTACTGGCAACCGCCTGAAGGGGTTTTATATTCTTCATTTGGTAGCAGTTTTTACCGGATTCTTAAGCCCGAAGTAAAACCCTTTTAATTCTTCGGCGACTGTTGTACTGCTGTACTTCTGGGAAATTGAAACGATATTTGCTATTAATGCATTGTACAGCGCTTCATTGCCGAAGAGTTCGGTTACCGCAGAGGCTATTGCAAGGGTGTCAGCGGCGGGTACTATCATACCTGTTTTGCGATTTTGGATATCATCTCTGATAAAATCGACATCGGTTGCCACAACGGGAATCCCGTATAGGAAAGACTCCATTCCTACCGAGCTGGGACCGAGCGATGAAATAT
>CAZMDI010000079.1:0-6231 GCA_964564995.1 uncultured Dehalococcoidales bacterium | reverse complement strand
TTGTCATCCCGGCGCGATAGCCGGGATCCAGAGTCGATTTGGTTCTCGTTCGTATAGTCACTCCACCATCCCCCGCTGATCGCTGACCGCTGACCGCTGAAAGCTGATCGCTGACTGCTGAAAGCTTTGTATTGCCATTGCGGGCGAAGCGCGGCAATCTCGGTCTCCTTCTGGTCACAAGCATAGCCTGCAATCACTTAACAGAACATATGTGCTATAATATACTTGCCCATGTAAATATTATTCCTTACTGATTAATTAGGATGACAGACAGATATATCGAATGAGAACACAGATGGCTCGCATTAGTGGAACGACTGGGAAATCGGTATTCGATTTGTTACAACGAAAAACGAATGCTGTGCCTGGTTTGGGCCCATTTACGCATGATGATTCCGATTCGTTTCCCCAAAATAACTATAAAAGCTTAACATAACGGCATTCCGAATTAACTAACAGATAAGAAGGGATTTTGGTCGTCTGCTGATTCGTGCGGATCTGTGTGTAAGCCTCTATAACACAAATACGCGGCTTCAACATGTTGAAGCCGCGTAATGATATTGCGGACGTCGAATCCGGTCAGGATTCGCGTCATGGTGTGTCAGGGCTATTTCCCGGGTTGGGCCTCGAGGACTATTACCTGTGTGCTGATGGGAAGATTGTTTTTGTTGACGTTCAGCTTCGCCTGTGGGGTTGGTTGGGTCGCGAACTCACGCAGGAAGTGCTCCACGGGGTCCAGTTCAGCCTCGAACATGGACGTTTTGTAATGCATGGGGATGACGATCTTGGGATCCATCTGGCGTACTATGGCGGCTGCTGTTCCGGCGTTGATGGTAGTCACACCGCCTACGGGTATCATCAGGACGTCAACCTTGCCGATTTCCTCGATCTGTGCGTCGGTAAGTGCCTGGCCGAGGTCGCCGAGATGGCAGATGGACATTTCCTCTGTTTCCATCACAAAGACAGTATTCTTGCCCCGGTCAGCGCCTTTGTTGGCATCGTGAAACGTTGCTAGTCCGATGAAAAGAACGCCGGCAATCTCGTATTCACCCGGGCGCTTGAGCACCCTGGGAGTGCCGGCCACGCCGGAGTCGAAAGAATGGTTTGGATGGTCATGGCTGACGGTTACGACATTGGCTGTAACTTTGCCTATCGAAACCCCGTTGGCTGGAGGAAAAGGGTCTGTGATTATGGTCGCCTGTTTACCGCGGATTTTAAAACAAGAATTGCCGAGCCAAGTAATTTCCATGACGTTTATTGTATCACGGCCGCGCGCGGAGGGTCAAAGATTTATCTCTCGTTGCGAAGCCCTGCAAAAGCACGATAATCCCTTCTCGCATGCGGCAATCTCGTTCCCCGCCTCCACCACCCCCGCCTTGTCATTCCGGCGCGACAGCCGGAATCCAGAGCCGATTCCCTCCCCTGCCCGATCCCTGTCACCCCGGCCCGGCAGCCGGGATCCATTTCCTTAACTTTTTCGGGCAAAGCCCGAAAAGCTATACAATGTCCAGCCGAATGCTGACCGCTGAAAGCTGACTGCTGGGGGCTGACAGCTCCGCATTGTCATTGCGAGCGAAGCGCGGCAATCTCGTTTTCCGCTCCCCCCACTCCCGCCTTGTCATTCCGGCGCGACAGCCGGAATCCAGAGTCGATTTGGCCTTGTTCGTTTCCCACTCCTCGTTTCCATCCTCGTCATCACCCTGGCGCGCACCTCCGGGACCCATTTCCATTCCTTAGGGCCATGTATTCATTTCATCGTGCTGAATGCTGATAGCTGAGTGCTGACAGCTGACTGCTGTGATATCATATTCACGATATGCGTTGCGCGATACTGGCCGACATCCACTCCAATGCCACCGCACTCATGGCCGTCCTCGAGGATGTGGACCGCCGCGGGGGCGCCGATGAACTCTGGCTCCTCGGCGACATTGTGGGTTACGGCCCCGACCCCCACCGCTGCTTCGAAATCCTGCGCAGGTTCAAATGCGTCGGCGTCTCTGGCAACCACGACCTCGCTGTACTGGAAAAGCTCAGTGTCAGCGGCTTCGACCCTGATGCAGCCGAGGCGGTCCGCTGGACTAAACGCCAGATAAGCGCCGAAGATGCTCTCTTTCTAACCAGGCTTGAGCCGGTTATGGAAACAAACGGCTTTACGTTGGTTCACGGCAGCCCCAGGCAGCCTGCCTGGGAATATATTAATTCGCTCGGCACCGCCCGGGAAAACTTCGCGTCTTTTAAAACCACGTATTGTCTCGTCGGTCACACGCACATCCCGATGAGTTTCAAAAAAGAGGCCGGAACTACGAGCGCCGCTCCTTTGTCAGCAAGTGTAGGTCTGGTGCTGGGCAAGGCATCGTTGATTCTCAACCCCGGCAGTGTCGGACAACCGCGCGACAGCGACCCGAGGGCCGCCTATGCGACCTATGACTCGGGAAGCGGAGTATTCCGATTGCACCGAGTGCCTTACGATATCGCGGCTGTTCGGGAACGCATGTGGAATGCGGGTTTGCCTGTGCGACTGGCGACGCGTCTCGAGCACGGGGTCTGACATGGCCGATGCAAAAGAAAAAAGCGAGTCTCTGACTCAAACAGCCAAAAGACTTCTTGGAAGCCTCGATGCCCGGGCTAAAAAAAGCCTCGGCCAGAATTTTCTCATCGATGCGGGCGTTCTTCACAAGATTGTCGAAGCCTCTGAACTTTCTCCGCAGGATAATGTTGTCGAGGTCGGGCCGGGGTTGGGAGTCCTCACAGGAGAGCTCGCAAAAAACGCCGGGAAAGTCATAGCTGTCGAGCTTGATGATAATTTTGCGGAGATGCTCAAACGTACCTTGCCGTGGGCTTCCAACCTCACCGTAGTACACGAGGACGTTTTGAAGATAGCCCCCTCAGCCCTGCTGGCCGCCGGGGGGCTCCCCGCCGGAAGTGCGTATAAAGTTGTTGCCAACTTGCCTTATTACATCACGTCGGCCGTGCTGCGCCATTTCCTTGAGGGGGACGTTAGGCCCTCGTTGCTGGTGGTTATGGTGCAAAAAGAGGTCGCAAAGGCCATTACGGCGGAGCCTGGACAGATGAGCATCCTCAGCGTGGCCGTTCAGCTCTACGGTGAACCGCGTGTCGCTGTCAAAGTGTCTTCGCAAAGCTTTTACCCCGCCCCTAAAGTGGATTCTGCGGTTCTCAAGATACGCTTGCACAAACAGCCATTCATCGGACCTGGGGAAACGGCAGGCTTTTTCCGGCTGGTACGCGCCGCCTTTTGCGCCAACCGCAAACAGCTCGTGAATTCGATTTCCCAGGGGTTGTCTTTGCCTAAAGAAGAGATTCGGCCGTTCCTGGACAGGGCGGGTATCGAGCCGACGCGGCGAGCCGAAACGCTTTCAATCCCAGAATGGGTAAAGCTATGGAGGGTTTTCGACAAAGGAGCCCCAACTTGTTGATTCTAACAGCGCCGGCCAAGATAAATCTCACGTTGGAAATCCTCTCCAAACGCCCGGACGGGTTCCACGAAGTCCGTAGCGTGTTGCAGGCGCTCAGCCTGTGCGACACACTGTCTTTTGAACCCGCCGCCGAACTGCATTTCCTGTGCGAAGATATTGCGTGGCAGGCCGGGAAAAGTTTGGTCGTTCGCGCGGCTGAAAAGCTGAGGGAAAAAACAGGGGCCTCGCTCGGTGCAGTGGTGAACATCGTCAAAGAGGTTCCCCTGTCCTCCGGGTTGGGTGGGGATTCAAGCGATGCCGCAACGGTTCTAACCGGGCTGGACCGGTTATGGAGGACCGGGGTGCCGCTGGATGCGCTAGCCGCTATGGCGGCTGAACTGGGTTCGGATGTCTCGTTCTTTTTGGGCGGATCGACCGCCCTTGTTGCTGGCAGGGGCGAAATTGTAAGTCCTCTGCCCTGTTTGCGGCAGACCTGGGTGGTCATGCTGATGCCGAAAGTTGAGATACCGGAATCGAAAACGGCTGATATCTATTCCCGCATTAAACCCGCGCATTTTACTGACGGTTCTGCCACCGAAAAGATGGCTGCCGGGATCAAGCGCGGAAAAAAGATCGATCCGTCGTCCCTGTATAACGTTTTCGAGAAAGTGGCATACGAAGTCTTTCCTGGCTTGAAAAAGTATCGAGATGATTTTCAGGACGCTGTGGAATCGCCGGTTCACCTGGCCGGGGCCGGCCCTTCTCTCTTCGCGTTTGTGCGTGATTGGGAAGAGGCTGTCAGGGTGGTATCCTCCCTTAGGGAAAAGGGGCTTGAGGCCCTCGTGTCACGGACCCTGAATTCCCCGGGCTTGTGATAGAATCAGGTTACCGATAGAGACAGTCGAAACGTGACTGGTCGCCGGGTAGAAATAAAATAAAACAGGAGGGCAAAAATGAGTAAGACACAGGACAATTTGAAGGCTGCGTTTGCCGGGGAGAGCCAGGCAAGCCGCAAGTACACCTATTTTGCCGAAAAGGCCGATAAAGAAGGGCTGCCTCAAATAGCCAGGCTTTTCAGGGCAGCTTCCGAAGCTGAAACAGTACACGCCCGTAATCACCTTAACGCTCTGGCGGGGATCGGTTCGACCGCAGATAACCTCAAGGCGGCCGTCAAAGGTGAAAATTACGAGTACACCGAGATGTACCCCCCCTTCATCAAACAGGCCAGCTCAGACAAGGATGCAAAGGCGGAGATAAGTTTCAATCACGCCAATCAGGTTGAAGAGATCCATTACACGCTCTATCATCAGGCGCTGGCTTCACTGGAGAAAGGCGGGAAAATGCCTGAGGGAGCATACTACGTTTGCCCGGTTTGCGGGAACACCGTTTTCGGACTGGCCCCGGAAGTTTGCTCGATCTGCGGCGTCCCGGGAAAGCTGTTCAAGAAGATAAGCTGATCTGCCGCAAAAGGCGCACTTCATCTTCGCGGCTGGAGACTTCACCGTCCAGTTTGGCGTTGAGCAACAGGCCGAGTATCGTTTTGATGCTCGGTCCTTGTTTTATTCCAAAGGCTATCAGTTCGTCGCCGTTCAAGGCTGTTTTGACATAACGGAGTTTCTCGAGGTATAGCCGTATGTTGCGGTCGGCCGATTCCGATTCACTGGTTATGAGGTTGGCTTGGATGGCGCCTTCCGTGAATCCTCTTAAAATCCGGTAGATGGCGCTGGGCTTGAGCGGTTCAACCGATAGCGCGTCCCGCCGCTCCTTCAGTTCGTGAGTTTCATGGAGTGTTTGGGCGATAGCCCGGTTTAGCTTGAGTCTCTGCAACAGGTTATCCACGCCGTTGTCATCCAGATTGAAGGTCAACAGCGCTAGGTAAAGTGCATTCCCTGGTTTAAGTGGCAGGCTACCGCGGCGGGCAGCGTTAAACCAGGAATCCCGCCAGCCCTCGGCTTTCAGGGTTGGGGCCAGGTATTCCAGCAGCCCGAGTTCTCCGGCGCGCATAATAACTTTTTCAGGCAACTCCTCGCCAAAAACCCGTTCCAACTCATACCATATTCTTTCCCCGGTGATGGTATCCAGCTTGCCGAGGTCGCGTTTGAGCGATGTTTCGGTTCCAACTTCCAATTTAAAACCCAACCGCTGTTCGTAACGTAAGGCGCGCCACATGCGAGTGGCGTCGTCCGTAAAGCTCTTCTCGTGAAGTACGCGCACCAGCTTGTGGTGAAGATCGTCGACGCCGCCGTAGAAATCTTTTAGTTCCCCGTAATCTTTAGGGTTAAGAGATACGGCCATGGCGTTTATGCTGAAGTCCCTCCGCGACATGTCGTCTTCGAGGCTGCCGGGTTCTACTGTCGGAAGTTCGCCGGGGCGGGTGTATTTCTCGCGTCGCGCGGTGGTCAAGTCAAGGCTGAGGTCGGGCCAACTGAGATTTGCCGTCAGGAAGGGTTTATGCAGCGTGATTTTCGCATCCTCGCCATCGGCAAGGTCTGTCGCCAGCGACATCGCGTCGCCTTCCAGGACCAGGTCGACGTCCCAAACAGGTTTGTCGAGCAGGAGGTCGCGCACCGCGCCACCAGCCAGAAATAATCTTCCGCCCCGCTCATCCACCAGCCTCCGGGCTCTGGATATCGCTCCAAAGGCCCTGGGTGGCAATCGCTCTTCGATTTTACCGGCAAGGTTGATGTTTTCCATGGCTGTTCGCATTATAACATGGCCCGTTCCCCATCGTTTCTGACAGCCGACTGCTGATTGCCGCTCGCTCTCATTGTCATTCCGGGCATATTACTTAAAAACGGGACCTTTTGAGCATCTACTT
>CAZMDI010000078.1:0-6258 GCA_964564995.1 uncultured Dehalococcoidales bacterium | reverse complement strand
GTAATCCCGTCATTCAGATAGTTCGGCCCGATCTTCCAATGTGCCAAAGCCCAGCTAATGATGACAAGAACGCTGACAATGATCGGGACAATAGCCAGTATGGCTATCTCCCCGTAATTACGGGTTGCCTTTTTAGCCATCAAGGTTGTCACCTCTTCAGGGAAAACTATTGCCTAGCAGCACTTACCTTTTTCAGAATGGTCGGAGCAGCATTTTTCTTCTTTTTTAGTTTCTTCGGGTTTCACGTAGCAAGCATCACCCGGACCACAGTTGCATCCCGTGGTTTTATTCATAGATTGCTTGATTGCCGCGAAAAACCCCTTTTTCTTTTCTGTTTTTTCCATCGTTGCCATCTCCTTTTTCAAAATAACAGTAACCGTCGTAAAGATTCAGCGTTCAACTCACCATCAATTATTTACTTAAAACCTTTTTCCGGAGGCCCACGAAACTCTTGAGATCGCAATTGCCTGAGGTTTTCTGTTGCTTTAAACAAGCACTGATCACCAGTCCGTCTGACCTGGCAATTTCATCGTCATTTAACCATTTTGAAAGCTGACTGAGGATGTCTTTTTTCATGCCCTTACCAATTAGATCCGGGTTTATCTTATAATAAATCCAATTCCCTTTTCTCGAACTGATAACAAGTTCACCCTGCTTCAGGACGGCCAGTTGCCGGGAGACCCTCGGCTGAGACATCCCCAGCGCACCCATCAACTGACAAACACAAAGTTCGTGTTTATCAAGCAATAACAATATCCTGATCCGCGTGGTGTCGGAAAGTATCTGGAAAAAGCTGGTTGGGCTATCCATCGACCACTCCTGATACTGAAGAGTCCAAACCTCTCCACGCTTGCGAACTAAACATTACTATAGGCGCATTTTTTTATATGCTTCCTACGGTGTCAACCTATCGACAGGCGATAGTTGGAATGTAATTTGACGCGTAGGCAATATATGGGATTGCAGATATAGCTAAGAATATCCGGTATCGAGCGGTAACTCCCTGCAATAAAAAGTCTGGCTCTATTTTTCCGGCGAAATAACCCTCATGGGCTAATTCATCTGGTTACAAAGAAACCTCTGTCAGTGTAGAAGCTTAATTAATAACCCTTTTTGTTGATGACAAAAACATCGTCAAACCTAGCTGAAGAATGGGTGCTGAAAAAGGTACCGCACCCATCTGACCGTCAATATGACGATGTCCAGCAGCGAGCCGGTAGCGCCTATCACACCTAGTTGCCTGAGGAACTCGGTGAGGGCCTGCCGGGTATTGGGTAGCAGGTTGTAATGATCGATCATCGGGTCAAAAGCTCCCAGGCTCTTTAGAGCGTAAATAGCGGTAAGCAGAGCAAATATGACGAGACTTCCCTGAACGATGCCCCAGAACAACTTCGCTTTATTATTCATAATGCAACAAATTAGCATTGAAGCCCGTGTATGTCAACAAAGGGAGAACAGGAAAATAGATTCAAAATATTTAAAGTTTATAAGTATTATTTGGGTTATTCATAAAATATCGCATCGCAAACTCTTGCAAAATTGGGTATTATACATTACAATACTTATTATCACTATAAATAATTATGATGAATAGTTACACCTTATGACAGGAGGTGCCGAGCATATACAGAAGCATTGTTGTAGCGGTAAAACCTAAAGAGTCCAATCTCGTTATTAAGGTAAAAGGAGGAGCAACCCCAGATGAAACTTACAAGGAATAAATGGTTACTCACATCCGTTCTGGCGCTCACGTTGGCGGTTACCATCTTGCCCGCCTGTGCAAAGAACACTACGGTTACGGTCGCTGGTACCGGCGCGAACCAGCCCACTGAGGCCAACCCCATCGTGTTCGATCCAGCTAATCAGGAGTTACGCCTGGCCGCCAAGGTCAACGGAGTAGCTTTCACCCAACCCACCTGGCACGCCGTCGTCTACACAGGCGGCAAGGCGGCCGGAGCTGCTCTCTTCCAGGCTTTCGCCACCCCCGATATGTTCTATTCCTTTCTGACGTACTTCGGCGGTGTTCCAGGTAATAATATGCCAGCTCCCCCCGCCAACTATAATGATACATATGTGCAGGGCTCGAATGTCTCAATCACCGTAACCTGGTCCGGAGCAGCCAAGACCTACAATCTTAATGACGTGGTCAAGAATCCGGCTAGCAAGGCCATCCAGATGAAGTTCGGGGGCAACCTGGCCAACAACCAGGGGGCCGGCACCGGTTGCCTCGCCTGCTTTTACAGCTGCCCTTTCGGCATCATCAGCAATGCTTCTTATAACGGCACTGACCTGAAAGGTCAGTCAACGGCGGGCTTCCTTGGTAACAGTTCCGTCCTGCCTAAAGACGGCAGCATAGTAGTAATCACATTCAAAGTAACTGCCTAAACCCCATTTTTATTGCTAATAGGGAAATAGCAGCCCGCCTGAGGCGGGCTGCTATACCTCTGAAAAGGACTTGTAAATGTCAGAAGATGCAGTTGCAGTTGGCCGCAAACTCCAGGAATATCTGGGAATGCCAGGACGCCCGGTCGGAGTTAAAGTGCTGCGTTTCGGGGAAATACCGGACACCGCCGCTTTCGACAAACTGCCAGGCCCCGCGCCCTTCTGCCGCTATGTCTCGGAGGCCGCCAAAGGCAAGAACTTTATCATGAGGCTTGACGACCTCAAGTGCAATAATGCGGAACTAACCCTGGGCCTGCGCGAACCGCACTACGGCGAAGTAGAACTACGCATCCCCGGCAAGGTAGCCGCGTTGCGCATCGGCCCGCTGGAAGGCTCCGACGTGGTCATGCTGGTACTCCTGCCGGGACATGTGATGACTGCTTCCCTGATTATAGAGAACATCCAGATGCGTTTCCGGCGCAACCGGGCGGTGTGCGGAGACAGCATGGCAGAGGTTCTCAACAGCGGGCAGCCCCGCATCACCTTCCTGTGTGTCGGCTCGCGCACTTCGGGTGGATTTCATAAAGACGAACTGGTCTTGTCCATGCCTTACTCGCAATTCATGGAACTCCCGTCTAAAATGAGCAAACTGGCTCAAATGAGCCGGAAAGCCCAGGATAGCCTGACAGACCGACTGGCAAAAATACACTAGGATTGTAGTGGCTCTCGAATGAATAATGTTACCTGCGACAACAAGGTCGTTCCTCAACGGCGCCTGCAACAAGGGAGCGTATTATATTCTCCGGCACTGATGCAGCACGAGAGGGACGGCGTATGCCTGTTGATCGATGCAGCCTCTCCCAACTGGGCCAGCGCCAACAAATTGGGGTCGGCCATCATACGTAGTTGCGACGCGAAACACACCCTGCGTGAGATTGCCGAGCGCACCAGTCTAGAGTACGGACTGCCGGAACATCGCGTCGTATCTTTCATCGAGCAAGCCGCGCAGGCGGGCCTGGTCTCGGAAAGTCCGGATATCTCTCCGGCTTATGGAGGACGCGCCAGCGTCATCGCCCCGTCCGTCCTGGAGGAATTATGGATATACACCAATAACTCATGCCCCTTACGCTGCCGCCACTGCCTGGTGGACGGCGGAGATGAATCCGCATCGATCATGACTGCGGAAGAAATTAAAAAACTGGTAGATGACGCCATCGCATTGGGTTGCGGACGCATCTATTTCACCGGCGGCGAGCCTTTCCTGCGGGAAGATATTTTCGAGCTTGCTGATTATGTAACGTCACGCACGCAGCTCGTCATACTGACCAGCGGCGTGCTTATTACCGACGAACTAGCTGCGAAGTTAAGCCTGCTTTCCCGCGGCAACTTGATCATCCAGGTCAGTCTGGAGGGGGCCGACGCGGAAACCAACGACTCTATCCGCGGCGCAGGCAGTTTCGCGCGGGCGGTGAGAGGTATCGAATCACTAATAAACGCCGGCATCGTGCCGGTGGTGACTACCACGCTCACCCGGCTGAATTATTTGAAAGCCCCGGAAACGACGAGATTCCTGGCGTCTCTGGGAGTCAAGGACCACCATATCCTCTGGTTGCACCAATGCGGGCGCATGCGCCAGTCCAACGCCGAACTTATCCTCAGCGGGGGGGAAATCGCGCGTACCATGGACCGATTGCGCGAAGCGGCGCTGGAAACTGGCATCGTCGTGGACAACCTGGAATCGCTGGCGGTGCGCATCAAAGGCCGAGGACACAAAAACGACCTGTGCAATTCATGCTACGGCGTGATGGCTGTCGGCACAGAAGGGCATGTTTACCCCTGCGCTTCGCTGGTGGGGACGCCGGAGTTCGACTGCGGTTCGGTGAAGGAGAAGGGGCTAAAGAATATCTGGCTCGAATCTCCCAAAACCAACTGGGTGCGCAGCAACTCGGTACAGAAAAAATCGGGGTGCAGTTCTTGTTATTTAAAATTCTTCTGCGGCGGGGGATGCTTCGTCCAGTCCTATTTCAGCCACGAAGTGGCGACCGGTGCCGGGTGTATCATGGCCCCCGATCCCTATTGCGAGGTCTATCGCTCCCAATTGCTGGAAGCAATGTGGCAATCGGCCATGCCGTCAGAATCAGAGAAGATCGAGGAATCGCCGGTGCTTTACCGGATGATGGACGCGAAACTGCCCGGGTGTGCCGGCGGAAATTACACGACGCTTAACGCGGCCCACGACGTGGGCACCTATCACTGTTCTTGCGTGCTGGCGATGGACGTGGCCAATGATGGAGGAGAAACCTGATGACACACAAAACTGAGCAAATCGAGGCAAAGGAACCCAGGGCGGGGGAACCAAAAGCCCGTTTCGATTATAAGAAATGGCTGCGCAACACTGCGATAATCGCGGGGCTGTTTGGCGTTTACTTAATAGTCTATTACAATAATGCCGCATTTAGATTCAATATCCACCAGATCGCCGACATCCTGTCGCACATGGACATGCAACGCCTGAAGTATTACCTGCTGCACTTCGGCGTTTGGGCGCCCGTCATCTCTGCCCTGATAATGATGTTCCAATCTGTGGCCGCGCCTCTCCCGGCTTTTGTCGTTACACTAACCAACGGTCTGCTCTTCGGGGCTTTCTGGGGCACGCTACTTTCCTGGAGTTCCTCAATGGCAGGGGGAGTCATATGCTTTTACATCGCCCGCTGGGCCGGCCGCCCTGCCGCAGAACGTATCGTCAGCAAAAAGGCGCTTAACTATGTCGACGGATATTTTAAACGCTATGGAAACAACTCTATACTTATCGCCAGACTGCTACCGTTTGTGTCTTTCGACGCCGTCAGCTACGCCGCGGGGTTGACCTCTATCTCATTCTGGGGATTCTTCTGGGCGAGCGCTATCGGAGAATTGCCTGCGACTGTTTTCTACTCATGGCTGGGCCAGAATGCGCCGACCATCGTTAAATTCTGGTATTGGGGCTTCCTGGGCGTATTTGCCCTTATCATGCTGGCGATCACAGTGAAGAAGGCTATCGATACCCGCATGGCCAATAAAGCGAACCAAGTGACTGCTTCGGCCGGCAAAATTGAAACTGATCTTGCGTCCTGAAACTCAAGTTGAACAGTGATGAGCCCCGTGTCCGACAGTGAAACCAGCGAGAAGATAGAACCTCTTCGAGCCGGCACGGCCAGATTTCATTTCTGGCTAAACCTTTCCGTCCTTGCGGGTCTCTCCCTGGTTTTTGTCCTGCTGTACTTTTTGTGGGCGGACTTCGGCTGGGGGATACGCCATGTCACTTCCGAAATCCTGCACGGCGACCTGGAAGGCCTGAAAATTTATCTACGGTCTTTCGGGGCCTGGGCTCCTGTGGTCGCCGGACTCATCATGATATTACAGGCGGTGGTAGCGCCTCTTCCTGCTTTTGTCCCCGCCATGGCCAATGGCCTGCTCTTCGGAGCCT
Organism: uncultured Dehalococcoidales bacterium; assembly: GCA_964564995.1. Taxonomy (GTDB): domain Bacteria; phylum Chloroflexota; class Dehalococcoidia; order Dehalococcoidales; family UBA1222; genus SURF-27. Next base: position 410 of record CAZMDI010000078.1, on the reverse strand, counting down.
TCTGGGGTACGCTGCTCACCTGGACCACCTCCGTAATAGGCGGCCTGTTATGTTTTTACATCGCCCGCGCACTGGGGCGTCCAGCCGTGGAAAGACTGGTGAGCCGCCGCGCCATGAACTCGGTGGACGGCTTCTTTACACGTTACGGCAACAACTCCGTTTTGGTGGCGCGGCTTATCCCTCTGTTCTCTTTCAGCGCTATCAGCTATGTCTCCGGGGTAACTGCCATCAGCTTCCGGGGCTATCTCCTGGCGACGGCCATCGGGATCCTGCCGGGCACCATCGTGTTTTGTGTGCTGGGCAATAACATGACCGACCTGGTGCGCTTTACCTGGTATGCTGTGACCGGCATCGCAGCTCTCCTCGTGCTGGGTTTCAGCGTGAGGCAGACTTTGAACCGACGACTGGTT
>CAZMDI010000077.1:0-6280 GCA_964564995.1 uncultured Dehalococcoidales bacterium | reverse complement strand
CTCATCAGCGTCGTTCCGCTCAAAGTTGTCGGAGGTGTTGGCCGCTTGTCTATCGCCAACCTGCTTGGCTTGATCCCGTCCACGAAATACGGGACCGGAACGAAAGGAGGATGGGAGGAACTGTACGCTCTCGGCATCGATAAAGTTCTGGCTGACCTGTTTTACACGATGCCGTTTGATCTTGGTATTATCGAAGCAAGTCAGCGATTTACGACCAAAGGCGATCAGGCGAAAGGCGACAAAGAGCCTCTTGGCAAGATATTTGTAGGGGAACCCTATAAAGTAGATCTTGAAGCTTCTCAGTCGTTAGGGATTAAAATGGATTATCTCAAGTTGATTGACGAAGCCCGAGTGGATCTGGAGGTGTAGTTTCAAGCCGTTTCTTTTCCTGAACGGAGTTGGTATTCACCTTTAAATTATAATTAAAAATCCGGGAGGCTGATTCAGCCTCCCGGATTTTTACATTCAGTATATTATCCTGAAATCGTGATATTTTGCAGTGTGCGCATTCCATGTTACGAAGGTTTTTTCAACCAAGGCCCCCGATGGCCCCTTTTTTACCAATCCGAGCAATGCTTCCAGCCGGGTTCGGTCTCCCTCTGCGTTTACCTCAACTCCCCGGCCACCCGGTAGATTGCGGACCCAACCCGTAAGGCCAAGGTTTGAAGCATTGCGTCGTGTAAAATCACGGAACATGACACCCTGAACAAGGCCCGTGACAATGACATTCAGGGTTAAGTTATCCGCCATGTCAACGGATGCTTAAGTTTCAGTTTCTTTCCGTTTTTTCCTCACTACCTGCACTTCTGCAGCGGGAGGAGCGACTATTTCGTTGATGGATTGTTTCTTTGCGTCTTTTTTAGGTTTTTTGTTTTCCTTGCGGAACATTTCATGACTACCCATTATAACCTCCTAAATTCCTTCAATCAGTTTAGCAAAGCCGGATTCAATCTGTAAAGATTCAGGCAAGTTTCAGAAGGGCCATCCTGGCGGCGTCGGCTTCAGCCAGTTTTTTACTCCGTCCGCAGCCCAAAGCGATGATTTCTTCATTCACGAGTACCTCGGCGGTAAAGCGCCTGTCATGGTCAGGCCCGACAGCGTCGATGATTCGGTAGCCTGGGGTTGCTTTGAATCGCGCCTGGGATTCCAACTGGAATTGCGATTTATAATCTGTATCAAGCTCCCGACGCTGCTTCTCTATCTCAGGTTCCAGTACCCGCAGTACGAAGTCGTGTGCAGAATCCCAACCCTGGTCGAGAAACACTGCGGCAACAAGAGCCTCCATGGCGCCGGCGAGGTTAGTAGCTTTAGAGCGCCCTCCGCTTTTTTCCTCCCCCTTGCCCAGTAACAAAGCATCTCCCAGTGCGATTGAACGGGCAACTGACGCCAGGGTACTGCCCCTCACAAGCAGCGAACGCCGTCTCGTAAGCTCTCCTTCGTCCATGTCCGCATACTCAAGGTACAATTTGTTTGCCAGGACAATCCCGAGCAGCGCATCGCCCAGAAATTCCATCCGTTCATTGGAGGCGAGGTGTGCATTCTCGTTGACATAAGAACTATGGGTCAAGGCCTCTTCAAGGAGCGAAATATTTTTCCAGTGGAAGGAAATATTAGATTGAAAAGTTTGCAGGTCGATCAATATAAACACCTCTCGATAGATAAAATAGACTCTTGAAGAACCTGTGTCAACCAGTTTTAGATTACATCGCTTTCGCGTGTGAGCGCTTCTGTAAGATTAATTCTCAACAGTTATATTGTGGGTTTAACCCGGATTTCAAGGCTGATTGCTCACTTTCAGACTAGATGCTATAATTCTCTTTGCCTTGGGGAATCGTCTAGTGGTAGGACAGCGGACTCTGGCTCCGCCGGCGAGGGTTCGAATCCTTCTTCCCCAGCCAACACTCTTTATCACAATTGACACTCGTCTGCGTTAGGCCTTATTATACGCAGGATATCGCAGACAGATTATGAAACGTTTTAGTATCCTTGTAGCCGATGACGACGAGCGTATAATCAATTTCTTGAACGTGCGTCTCAAATCCGCCGGATACGATGTATGCACCGCAGCCAACGGGATTCGGGCGCTCGACCAGGTCCGCTCTAAAAATCCCGACCTTGTAATCCTTGATCTCGTTATGCCCCAGATGGACGGCCTTGAAGCCATACGCGAGTTGCGCACTTTTGCAGCTACTCCTGTTATCATGTTGACGGCCCGTGGCGAAGACGACGAAAAGATCCGCGGCCTGAAGCTGGGTGCGGATGATTATATTTCCAAACCTTTTAACCCTGATGAACTCGTTGCCCGAATCGAAGCGGTACGCCGTCGAATCGAACCCCAGGACAAACGCAAAACTCTTGAAGTGTTTGTCCACGGCGAGGTGAACATCGATTTTAAACAGCACATCGTGACGGTCGCAGGCGAAGAAAAATATCTTACCCGCATCGAGTGGCTCCTGCTGACAGAACTTGTTCAGAGCGCCGGACGATTCATGACTTACGAAGAATTACTCAGCAGGGTCTGGGGTTCTGAATATCAGGGTGATGTGCAACTGTTGAGGACCTGGATAAGCCGCCTGCGCGGCAAGCTCGAAAAGACCCCAGAAAGCCCGGTATTGATTCGTACTATACCGAAATCGGGGTACATCATCCAGCACGATTCAGGCGCTGTCAAGGAATAATAACCGGCTTTTCCGTACTTGCCTTGGTTTCGCGGTTTGTTTTTCCCCTGTGATTTTCTTGACTTCAACTCCCATTTCAAGAGATAATTAAATCGTTTCTGGCGCATTCGTCTAGAGGCCTAGGACGCGTCCCTCTCAAGGACGAGACCACGGGTTCGAATCCCGTATGCGCTACCAATACCTCTTTACATAACTCAAAACGAAACGGAACGATAACGCGTGGGTTGGTTTTAGGCACGAATTGCCCCCAATCCCCTTCAAAGCGATTTCATGAATCGAGTCTGCGGTTGCCAAGGTCCCCGAACCATGTGGGTCGCACTGCATAAGGATTGCAGCTACCTTGCCGGTCCTGTTGGCCGGTTGTTCATCCGAATACGTCCAGTTGAAAATTTGAGTATTTCAGTTGTTTGCGTTTATTATTTCGGGCATTGCCGTTATTTAACCAAGCCAGCGGTGGCCTGCTTCTGAATCTGCGTAAGATTTGGCAAATCAGCCTGACTGGTGACCACCGCCCCAATCATGAGTATCCCTTTGGTACTCGGTGCTGTTATGACATATGCGTTCCCCGTTGTATCCTGGTATGTCATTCCCTTGGAAATTAAAACAACCTCAATGGGATTAGACTTCGCCTGGTTATCATCAATAACGAAGAAGTTATCTGAATTCATGGAAAAACCGGAGATAGACGAGTACTCAGATAGCACGGCGGTCACGCGAAGCGGGTGTTGGCTTACGTCATAGCAAAGGATTGAATAAAAAAGGTCAGCTGATGGCCTGATCACATCTTTGCTCGCGGCTGATGGCGACGGTGAGAAAATCCACTGATTGCTGGGATAGTTGAATTTCTTGGTCATTGTTACTTGCATTTGAGTATAGGGTATCCGGATTACCAGGGCGAGATTTACGATGAAGGCCACCACTATAGTAGCCAGAAGCATCAATCCTATCCACTGTATCCACTTCTTCATTGTTGGGCGCTCCCTTTGATGATATGTGGCATCTCCATTGTCTGCAGAGTCTTGGCATTTAAATAATCAGGCCCGGGGTTATGCAGGCGCAGGTATACAGACATTGTTTTGGCGTTACCGGACGGCAGCCAGTTTCCCTGCTGCTGTGTCTGTGACAGATATATTTTGAAACTGCCGTCAGGTTCGAACGTAATATCGGTTGAACTAAACGAATAGCGGTTCTGGTCATTGGCTATCAAGAAACCATCCTGATCATAAACAGTAATGTCCCACCATCGGGCGGCAGGTGCTGCGCCCTGTATGATATAGTCGCAATCACCCACCAGCGGGTTGCCGCTATCATCGGAATAGGCATCTAAATAAATAACCTCAGATTTATTCAATGCCATAAGCCCGTTTTCGGCGACCCACGCTCTGACATAGGGGTTCGCCCCGGTGCTGCCCATGGAAAAATTGGTAGACCATGGCCCGTTTTTAATATTGCTCCCAACGGAGATCAGATTGACAACAGGGTTGACGGTAAAATAGCCTACGGAGGTCCCTGCAACTATAACGATCAAAGCAGCTATGACAACCTTGTAGATAGTCTTTATGTCCCCAACCTTCCCTTTGATACTGCCGGATAATCTGCGGGGTAAAAACTTCGTTTTATTCTGGTCTCCGCAAAATTGAGCATCAATATATTTTGAATGCAATTATGACATATATATCATATTCGTGACAATCAGCGGAAAGGCGTGATATTCGGGAGCCTGCCCCCCCTCTCTCTCCACTCTCTTCTTTCTTCCCCGCGTGGTCTGATGTCGAGCCCTAATTTGGCATTCTGGCCGCTCTCGGTGCCCTTTGCGCATCATTTCTAGCAGGTAAAAACACTTCTCCGATAATTATTCATCGGTATAAAAAGAGACGGCTTTCACAGCCGTCTCTTTTGAAATACCGGGAGTCATCGGATTATGACGTTCCGCCCTCGACGTCCACGCGCAGCGGGGGAAGCATCGGGGTTTCAAATATCTCGGTCTGTTTGTAGCTGCTTTTAATGCTGTTGTATAGGGGCCAGGCGTTAAGTGCAACCTTGCCGCTACCGTCGCATGCTTTGCAGGCGACGTTCCCGTTCCGTACGATAGCGACGATATGAACCGCTTGCTGGGGATCGTCCACTGCGGCGACGATAAAGGTAGCGATTACAGACTGTTCAGCTATTCGCCCGGCTCCGACGGAAACTATGACATTCTCGGCATCTAGGACCTTGCCGCTGGAAACGTCGATCAGGTCGAGCGTTACAAAACCGTTTGCGTATTCTTCCCCGGCATTCTGGAGGTCAATCGTGACATCCATCTGGTATACCCGGTAAGTGTTGCAGGTGACCATCCACGTTGTGCGCAACGCGAATGTCGGTTCTCCAACCAGGCTCACTTCGGTCATGCCTGTGCTTGATATCACACCTGAACCGTCACAAACGGGGCAGGGCACCCGGACCAGCGCCGTCGCCAGCAGCAAAGGCACAATACCGAAGAAAACGATAAATTTCTTCTGAAAATTGAATTTGGATTTACCGAAAGACAGTGTCATTGTTCACCTCTGGGATGTAAGCACTTTCATACATTAGTATACTACATTTTACGCGGCGGTAAAGCTGTGACCTGGGTCTCCCGAAAAGCGTTTTACGAGCGGGATACAGCGATAAAATTAGAGAAGCCGTCCCGCAAAGCGGGACGGCTTCTCTTTGATTGACGGGTGAGAGCTAGATGCTGGCGAGAAGGGCTCTCTTGATGAGGGTCTTGGCGATCTGAGTCTTGTATTTGTTGGCGGGCAGCGCAGTGGCGTTGGCAACGGTCTGGGTCGCAGCGCCGGCCGCTTCTGCGGTGGCGGTGGTGACAGCCTTGCCGGTGATGGAGGTCTCGGCTTCGGTGGCCCGTTTAGGCGAGTTGTAAACTCCACCCAGCACGATACTGGCTTTGCTGACAGTGCCGGCGGCAGAAGTGACGACGACGGCTGCGCTTACCAGCGGGAAGTCTATGGCCTTCCTGAAGGCGAACTTCAGGTAGGTGCTCTTGGTCCCGGCGGCGAGTGCAGGGATCTGGATCTCGGTGACGATCTCATCGGCGGCGATGGAGTTGATCTGTTCGCCCTTGACGACGAAGAAATCGGCCGCGGTCCAGGTCTTCTTGTTGGTGACGATGGATGCGCCCAGTGCTACCAGAGCGGGGGCGGTGTCGGAGGGGCAAACTGCGAGGCAGCCGCCCACGGCGCCGAAGATGGAATGGTAGGTGTTGACGCCCACGAGGGCGAAGCAGATGCCCTTGGCATCCTTGCGAAGGCAGGAGAAGGCATTCTGCTCGTTGCGGTAGTAGATACAGCGGGGCTTCTGGCAGATGTTTCCGCCGAGAGTGCCCTGGCTGCGCAGTTCGGGGCTGGCAGCGGCCTTGGCAGCCTGGGCCAGGACGTTCCAGCCGCCGGATACCACGGTTGAAGCGGCGATGTCGGCGAGAGAAGTGAGTGAGCCGATCTTGAGGGTCCCCGCGTCTACCTTGATGTAGTCCAGGCCGGCAATATTCTTGATATTGACCAGGGTGGTGGGGGGATTGGGAGAGCACATGCCCTTCATAGAGGTAAGGAGGTCGGTGCCGCCGGCGA
>CAZMDI010000076.1:0-6292 GCA_964564995.1 uncultured Dehalococcoidales bacterium | reverse complement strand
CCGGCAGCCGGGATCCATTTCCTTAACTTTTTCGGGCAAAGCCCGAAAAGCTATAAATGTCCAGCTGAATGCTGACCGCTGAGTGCCGACTGTTGATTGCCGCTCGCTCTCATTGTCATTCCGGCGCGACAGCCGGAATCCAGAGCCGATTTGGGGAGGCACGGAGGAACCTGTATAGTCATAGCCTTGCTGAGTGCTGAAAGCTAACAGCTGATAGCCGTGCTTATGCATCTTTGTGTTGTTACGGGCTTAGTATTTAGCCTATAATATAGCCCTACTATCGTTTTTTAAGGAGCGCTATGTTAGTTGTGGCGATCGTCGGAATGGCCGGTGCTGGTAAGTCTGAAGTGTCCCGTGTGTTCGAGAGCAAGGGCTACGCACGCATACGTTTTGGGGACATCACCGACGAAGAGCTCAAGAAAAAAGGGCTCGATGTGAACGAGGAAAACGAGCGCCGCATGCGGGAAGGTCTCCGCGAGCGATACGGCATGGAGGCTTATGCCATGCTTAACCTGACCAAGATCGATCTGGCTATTAAAACCTCACCCGTGGTTGTAGATGGTCTCTACTCGTGGGAAGAGTATAAGTTCCTCAGCAATTATTATCAGCAGAATTTCCGTGTGGTAGGCGTGTGGTCTTCTCCTGCGACGCGCTATGCCCGGTTGTCACAGCGGCTTGTGCGCCCTCTGAAGCTCGAAGAAGCCTACAGCCGGGACGAAGCAGAAATACTCAATCTGAACAAGGGCGGCCCCATCGCGATGGCCGACTTCACTATCATCAACGAATCATCGTTGAAAGACCTCGAAAAAGATAGTAAAAAGACCATTTCCACCATGGAGAAACAATCTTGAGCAGGCCACATTCCGACGAGTATTTCCTGAAGATAGCCGCGGTGGTTGCCGAACGCTCAACCTGTCTCAGGCATCACGTGGGGGCGGTGGCGGTAAGAGACAAGCAGATCCTTTCGACAGGATACAACGGCGCCCCCTCCGGCCTTGAGGATTGCCTCAGCCTGGGTTGCCTCAGGGACGCGCAGAACATCCCTTCAGGTACGCGCCACGAAATATGCCGTGCGGTTCACGCAGAGCAGAATGCTATAATCCAGGCTGCCCTTCACGGTGTCAGCCTCGAGGGGGCCACTTTGTATGCCACCCATACACCGTGCGTGCTTTGCGCGAAGATGCTCACCAACGCCCGAATCAAGCGCTATGTCAGCTTTGGTAAATATGCCGACAAATCGTTCGAGGAGATGTTCAAACAGGCAGGGATCGCTTTCGAACATCTGGCTAAACCACCGGATTCGATAGTTTTTCTCGACTGATTCCTCTCAATTGCTGACATAAATATCTTGTCTTAGCAGGAAAACGGATGGCAACAGAACGCGCAAAAATAATCGTTAACCCGGTGGCTGGCGTCAATAAATCGACGTTCCGCAAATGGCCTCATATTAAAAAACTGCTCTGCGAACAGGGTTTATCTTTCGATTACGAATACACGCGAAGGGCAGGGCATGCCTCCGAACTTGCGAACGCCGCGGCCTGCGACGGCTATAAGCTGGTGATTGCGGTCGGGGGTGACGGCACTATCAATGAAGTGGCCAACGGCCTTCTTGGTTCTAAGCATGCGGAAACTGCTGCTCTTGGCATCATTAGCACAGGCACGGGCAATGACTTCATCCGGTCTGCAGGGATCCCCGGCAATTACGAGATGGCATGCAAATATGTCGCTAGCGAACGCCGCACTCTCATCGACGTTGGTTTCGTCGAATATACTTTCGACGGGAAAAGGTCCTCCCGTTATTTTATCAATGGAGCGGGTGTGGGTTTCGATGCGGAAGTGGCCGAGGCCGGCAAAGGTATACCGACTTTCATGGGAAACACCCTGCCTTTTGTCATCGCCCTGCTCAAGACTCTCCCCGGTTATCGTAACAAGGATATCCGTTTGAATATCGACGGCCGTGAAGAAACGCGCAGGGTGCTCACCCTGGTGGTTTCCAACGGGGCGTATTTCGGAGGCGGTATGCGCATCGCCCCGGAAGCCGAGTTGAGCGATCGTTACCTGGATGTTTTGACGATAGGTGATGTGGGCAAGCTGGAATTGTTGCAGGTCTTCCCGCGTGTGTACAAGGGAACGCACATCACCCATCACAAGGTTCGTATGGAAAAGGCCAAGAATGTCAGCGTTGAATCCGACCAGCGCATATTGCTTCAGGCTGACGGAGAACTTCTCGGGGAAGGTCCCGTGACTTTCCGGATACTGCCCGCCGCTCTTAACGTCGTCGCCTGATTCACTTTCATCTGCGTCGTTTTCTCGTTTGTTATTGCGAGCGAAGCGCGGCAATCCCGTTCCCCATCCCCACACCCGCCTTGTCATTCCGGCGCGATAACCGGAATCCAGAGTCGATTTGGTTTCTCGTCCCGTACCCCACCCCTATCCCCGGTGTCATCCCGGGCCGCGACCCTGGATCCAGAATAAACCCGCGGCGCGGCGTCTTAACCTCTCGGATGACTGTCACCTGTTCTTCAATGTCAGTCCTCTCCTCTTGTCATTCCGGCGCGACAGCCGGAATCCAGAGTCGATCGGAGGAGGCGCGGTGGGTCGCTCGTTTTGTCCTCGGTTTATTTCGCTTCAGGATCAGCCGAAAGCTGACTGCTATCATTGTCATTGCGAGGAGCGCAGCGACGTGGCAATCTCGTACCCCGTTTAATTACCAGTTAACCGCAGGCAGATGCTCGCGGCATCTAGCCTGTATTTTCACCCTGGTATCGGCCAGTGTAACCCTGGCTCTCCCCGGTAAGGGTCGAGAATACCAGTTGCAGGACCCTCGCGTTTTTCTCAAGGTCCAGCCCCAAAGGGTTATATACCACCAGCAGCGATTCTGACCGTCCCGAATATCCCGCGTCCCAGACTGCCGTGTGCAGGCTGGCGCCACAGCGTAGCAGGCTGGAGCGTGATAGCCCCAGCGCCATGATGTTTTTAGGCAGGTGCACGATTTCGTTGTAGGTTATGCTGTAAGACCCTGGAGGAAGGTGAAGCAGTCCTTCTGCGTTGAATTCCAGTTTTTTCTGCTCCGAAATGACGCGGTTCCGGTTGTCGAGCGACAGTTTCCCGGCGGAGACAAGTGCGGAAACGCTCCGCAGGCTCAGGTCAAAGCCGTTAGTCTGGAGCTGTGATCCTATATCGAGGAAGCTTTCGATAAGAGGCGGCGCGCCCTGGATTAGCGCGAGGATATCGTCGTGCGACAGCGTGCTCATATGTTGCCTGCCGTGAACGCCGTCACTTCGTCGATGTTGCCCGCGTCGCACAGGAGCATCACGAGTCTTTCCATCCCGAGTGCGATACCTCCGCATTCGGGCATATATCCAACAGCCTCTATAAAAGAGTCGGGCATTTTCATTTTCCTTCCCTGTTCGCGTTCTATCTGGTATATCTCCGCTTCGAAGCGTTTTCTTTGTTCCTCACTGCTGGTCAGTTCGCTGTAGGCGTTGGCCAGTTCCAACCCGCCGATGAACACTTCCGCCCTCTCGGCTATTTTCGGGTCGTTCGGCTTGAGGCGGGCCAGTGAGGCGGCAGCAGCCGGGTATTCTACAAGGACGGTCGGCCTGGAGCTTTCGAGTTTGGGCAAAACGAGCGTGGCCATGTCATGGTCGAACCGTTCTGATTCGTAATCCTTCACGGGGTCCCACCCGGCGTTTTCGATAAACGCCTCCCTCACTGAGAGCCGCGGCCAGGGGAGAGAGATATCGATGTTGTTCCCCTGGTAATTGATGGAAGTTCCTGCGCACAGATTATGTACCAGTGTGACCACCAGTTGTTCGGTGTCCCCGATGACGTCCTGAAAACCCGCGCCCGAACGGTACCACTCCAGAAGACTGAATTCGGGGTTGTGCAAGCGCCCGCGTTCGCCTTTGCGGAAGCAGTGGCTTATCTGGAAGATCCTGGGGTAGCCCGCCGCCAGCAGGCGTTTCATGTGCAGTTCCGGAGACGTTATGAGGTACCAGCCCGAACTCTCTTCAGGGACTATGTTTACTTCGGGGGCGATAGCTGGCACTCTGGTGGGTGTTTCCACTTCTAAAAAGCCTCGCCCGCGGAAAAAATCGCGGGCGAGGTCATAAATCTGAGCGCGGCGCCTGAGATTTGTTTCGATCTTTGCCAGCCGCTCCTGTTCTGGGGGCATAAATTACTTCTTGGGGGTCAGTCTTTCAACGTAGTTGCCGGTTCTCGTGTCTATCTTGAGCACGTCGCCCTCCTTGATGAAGGTGGGTACATCGATAGTAAACCCGGTTTCCAGTTTTGCTGATTTGTTCTGGGCCGTAACAGTTGCTGTCTTGATGGAAGACCCGGTTTCGACGACGGCGAGTTCCACGAAAGTGGGGATGGTGATGTCGATCGGGAGTTCGTCGAGTAGCTGTACGTTAACCAGCGTGCCTTCCTTAAGGAACTTGATCTTGTCGCCGAGCTGCTTTTCGGTCACGAATGTCTGTTCGAAGTTCTGCGTGTTCATGAACACGTAGTGGTCGGACTCTTTGTAAAGGTACTGCATCTCGGTGTTATTGATGCTGGCTTCATCCACTTTTTCCCCTGAATGAAAAGTGACGTCCAGAACTCCGCCGTCTAGCAGGTTTTTGAGACGGAGCTTGTAGATGGCGCGGCCTTTGCCGGGCTTGACGAACTCTGCGCCGTCTACGTTCCAGGGTTTGTTTTGATATAACAGCTTGGTATTTTTGTGTACTTCTTCGATTTCCATAAGCCGGTGGTTTCTCTCCTGACTCGATTCTAAATCATATTCTTTCAATATGCTATACATTCTGGGTAAAAAAATCAATGTTGATGCGCGGCGTATGTCGAATCGTCGAAAAAATAGGGAGTCGTCCGCCTGGGCGGACGACTCCCTCTCGTTGCGGTAAGGAGAAGGCTAGGAGGTTTTCGTTCGTTTGCGCCGCAGGAGCCAGATTATCCCTGCCACGATGAGTATTACAGGGCTGAATACCGCGATTCCGATGACGGCGGACACGAGCAGGCGGCCGACCCACAAAAGAGCGCTCCAGGCACCGGAGGCTACCCCGCCGACACTCCAGCCGCCCTGTGTGATATTGACGTAATCAGTGCGCGTTTCAGTGACGGTATTGGCGCGGTCGTCTGTCACATTGAGGGTGATGGTATATTTCCCGGGTTTGCTGAAGGAATGCGCAGGGTTGGAATCGGTGCTTGTTTTGCCGTCTCCGAAGTCCCAGGTATAGCTGTAGGGTGTGAACCCGCCCGTCACTGCGGGGTTGAACTGGATGCTGTTACCCGTTTTGGCATTCACAGCAGTGGCGGTGAATTTTGCTTCGAGTTTAGCTTCGGCGAGGCTGATGTTGATTAAGGAAGTCGCTGATGTCTTTTCCAGATACTGCATCCTCCCCTGGATTTGTGCTATCTGAGACTGTACCTGGGTGAGTTGGGCCTGTACGGCGAGGATTTCCTCAACTTTTAGGGCTTTCCCCATTATGAGAAGAAGTTGGCCTTCGGTGGCTTTAAGATTGGAAAGTTGGGCGCCGAGGTCCACATATTCCTCTGTCACATCCTGGCTGGAAGAACTCTGTGAGGTAACGTCAACCGCGATCTGCGTGACCGAATTCGATGCTGCGTCATAGCTTTCCGACGGGACGCGGATGGTGATAGAGCCATAGACGCTCTCACCGTTTTTCCAGGAGTTGGAGGACACGACGTAACCCTTGAGGGTGTCTGCTATCTTTGCGATGTTTGCAAGCGCTCCGGTGACGTCGTCCACGACCATCGAGATGTTGCCGGTACGAACTATCATACGGTCGGTGGGGGTTGAGAAGCCGTCCGCGCCCTGAGTGGCCGTTATTGAAAGGGCGGGGATGGAAATACCTGAAGTCTCGCCTTTACCGGACAGCGAAAACGAAGTGGTCATAGGGGCGCTGGCATAGCCGGGTGTGATCACATCTCGGTTGCTGGTGCTGCCCTCGTTCTTGTTCGATGAGCAGGCTGTGGCTGTGATTACGGCCAGCAGCGCTGCTACCACTAACAGTACTCTTTTCAATTTGGGCCTCCTTTGAATATCGTGCAATATAACATGTTTTTGTGTCTGCATTAATATCTAACGTAATTTTCAGGAAAAAGTTAGCGTGAATATTGCATATTGTCATTGCGAAGAGCGTAGCGACGTGGCAATCCCGTTCCCAGTCGCGGTCTGTCTTTGCGAGCGGAGCGTGGCAATCTCGTCCCCCTATCGGTCATCAGATGACCGCTGACAGCTCTCATTTGTCTTTGCGAGGAGGCCGCA
>CAZMDI010000075.1:0-6322 GCA_964564995.1 uncultured Dehalococcoidales bacterium | reverse complement strand
TTTCGCCAGTTCCCTTCCTGTTCCTATCGCCACGATGCTGGGTTGGCTCCAGCCTTTCCCTTAAGTTATCCCCGTGACCTACATGGCGGATGTGAAGAGCGTATTATTACTCGGTGGCTCTGTCGCTTCGTCGCTATGGAAGATACTGGTCTGGGATTTTGGCCTTATAGCGCTTTTCATGTCCCTCGCGTTCCGCAGGTACAACCGCATGGCATAAGCGCCGTAACATATCTGTAAATCATCCTGAAACGGAGCAACCTGTGTGTGAATTTTGCCACCAGCACGGCGAAGGTAAAAAATGGTACCTGAACGCCAAAAATTATTCCGAAGACCTGATGAGCGACCTCAAGCGGCAGGCTTATGTGCGCGATTTCCTGCTTTATCCCGAGCACAAGGCTGCCGCGATTGAAAAACTAAAGATGGTTGGCAGCCTGCCAGCATTCGTTCAGGCGGTACTGAACCCTGTTTTGACGAGAAGGATACAGAAGTCCCATTTCGGGCAAGTTGTTCCTCTTGAGGAATGCGGGGAGATTTTCGAATCCCTGCCCTCCATAGTGCGCATCGCCTGCTACTGCCGGCACAGTACGACTTCCACCGAACAGCGTTATTGCTACTGTTTGAGCGCCGCTCCGACCGGCGGCAAGATGGCCCAGATAATCGAGGATGTGGATGTTTCCTACCTCACCGGACCGGACACTTCCGGTTTGGAACTCCTTACTCCCGCGCAGGCGATTGCCAGTTTCAGGGAACACGAAACGGAAGGACTAATCCACACCGTCTGGACCTTCGTTACCCCGTTCATCGGTGCCATCTGCAACTGCGACCGCACTGATTGCCTGGCGATGCGCGCAACCGTGGGCTACAACTTCCCCGTCATGTTCCGTTCGGAGTACGTAGCGACTATTAATCAGGCTGTCTGTAACGGTTGCCGCCAGTGCATGCAGGCGTGCCAGTTCGGGGCCCTCGAATACAGCGCAGGAATGAAGAAAACGAGGGTTGACGCGATGCGCTGTTACGGATGTGGAATATGCAGGGCGAAGTGCGAGAAGCGGGCCATCAGCCTGCTCGACAGGAAATCCGTTCCTGCCGCCGCGAGACTCTGGTAATCAGGGCCGGGCTGTTTGTGCGAGTTCCAGCTTCTTCAGCGCCTTTTCGGCTTTCTTCCGGGTGGCTGGCCGCCTGCTTGAAAGGCAGCGTTTGATGAAATCACCCACCGGCTTGTTTACTTTCAAGTCTTCTGCGTAGCAAATAAAAGCCTCGAGCGCTTTCCCTCGCGCTATCTCCCTGCACTCCTCGGTGGGGAGTTGGATGAAGTCTACACTCAACAGTTCTTCCGTGATTATTCTTCTCAGTTCTGGTCTGGCGGTAGCTATCTTTCCTGACGCGGCGGCTATATTAGCGGCAGTGATCAGGTCTCCGTCCTTCATGTGGCTGTAGTATGTCCCGAAAACTGCCTCGAACTTATGCCCCGGGTCTTTCACGGCCAGGTTCGAAAGGATGGAGATGGCATTCCATTTAAGGATGCGGTGGGGGCTGGATAGAAGGTCCATGAAGAAATCGAAATGGGGATAGAGCAGTTCTGGCTGGCTGACCGAAATCAGGTTAAGGGCCTTGGCGCACCGGAGTTTAAGGCTGGTGGGTGAAGCTAGCCCGTCAAGTATCCCGGGGATGAGGGAGGGGTCTTTGAGCGCCCGGGCTGCCATAAATTCTGCGGTCATAGTATCAGCGGCTACCGATTTGTGCATGTTATCGTCCCTTTGAAGCATTGATAAATAATATATACACCCGAAACGAAGGAGTCAACGACAGGGTATCAAGCGGGAAGCGTTATTATGCCTGTTGTGATTTGCTTTGATCGATTGGTATAATATCGGGACAAAATAGATCGGTTCCAAAATCAGATAAAGGGTCCAACAGGGAGTTTTGATGTGACTCTGAGCATAGCGGATATCCGTTGCCCGAACTGCATGGGAAGCCTCGAACGGAAGCCTCTGAAAAAAGAGAGGTGCCCGTTGTGCGGTCAGTTAATTTTTGTCAAGACTCTCACCGGAAGTAATGAGCGAACTTTAATGACCGAGGCAGATGCCGCCAAAATCGATGAAGAATGGCGTCAGATCGAAGATGAACAGGTTTGCATTGATTCCGGCAAGCAGATTGGGGTCAGCCGCGACGCTCTGGTCGAAAGGCAGAAAGAGTTGGTCCTGTTTTTGGGCAAACCTGTAGAACTCAGGGGAGCCCTTGAATCGCTGATAAACGAAAAAATAATCCAATCGATCAAAAATGAAGACCGGGACCTCCTTTCACGGCTTTATTTTACCCAAACAATATTATTCCGCAAAGACAGCGGCGAATTCTTATCTGTATTGTTGAGAGTGAGAAATTCCAGCCTCCAGGAGTATCAAGCCCGGGGGATAACAAAAGTCGAAATAATTGATCATGACAGCTCGTCATGCGCCGCATGTAAAGCCTTTAAAGGTACGGTGTTTTCAGTTAGGGAAATGATGAAAGCCGCTCCACTTCCATTCCGTGAATGCAAAAATACCATCGGATATTGCCGCTGCGTTTACGCCCCTGTGATTGAGTAATACGGTATAAATTTCGCCGTGTTATTTCCCGGCATATAGTCATTCCGGCTAGACACCCGGAATCCAGGGCCGATTTGTTTCTTTCGTTATGCCTGTTCTCACGTTATCACCGCGAAGCAGGTTTCGGGCTACGAGATAACACTGCCTATTTCCTTATTGACGGGTGTAATATGAGATAGGCGATGATGCTGACGGGAAAGACTGACATCTCATCGTTTTCTTGGGGTGGTATAATCCTGTCTGGCGATATTCTGCGAGGTATTGCATCATGAACGATGAAGTAAGGGATATTTGGAATGCCAACGCCGGATTCTGGGACGCCAGGATGGGCGAGGGGAATAATTTTCATAAGAAGCTCGTCGAGCCGATCCAGTTGAGGTTGCTGAATATCATCGCTGGCATGAAGGTTCTTGACGTTGCCTGCGGCAACGGCCAGTTCGCCAGGAAGATGGCATCATTTGGAGCCCGCGTGACTGCTGTCGATTTCTCGGAAAAGTTCATCGCTATCGCTAAGTCAAAAGAAACTACAAATATCGATTATTGTGTGGCCGATGCTGCTAGCGAGGCCGATCTGGACAAACTGCCTGTTGATACTTACGATGCGGTGGTTTGCACCATGGCGTTAATGGACATGCGCGATATCTCCTTACTCGCAAAGCGTGCGCCAATGTTGATGAAGAAAGGCGGTGTTTTCGTTTTCTCCATCCTGCATCCTTGTTTCAATTCCGGAGCGAGCGTGCTTGTGCACGAGATGGATGATTTGAGCGGGCAAAATGAAAACCGCTTCTGCGTGAAAATTTGTGATTACCTCGTTGAGACCGAACGCCTGGGTATCGGGATGATCGGGCAGCCAGAATCTCAGTATTACTTCCACCGTCCGGTTTCAGCATTATTGCAGATATTTTTCAAAAATGGTTTCATTCTTGACGCTTACGAAGAACCCTCATTCAAAGACATCGGTGATAGTGAACGCCTATTTGATAATGTTTACAAAAACATCCCGCCCGTCCTCGTTTGCAGGCTGAGGCGGGGTTAGACTTCTACCTCCACTGGGGTGCGGCAATCTCCTCTGTCAGCCTCTTGATTTACTGGCAATAGCATCCATTAGTGACCGGGATAAACCTGTGGTACGGACGGGACACTATGCTGAACGCTGGTAACTGACAGCCGGCAGCTATCTTGCCGTGTGTCTCGATATTTCACAATCTCCACGACGTCTTTCCCGCTGATGTATTTGGGGGATCCCGCCAAAGCCCCCATGCTTTTTGTGCATACCTGGAACCAGCCGTTGATTGCGAAAATAGCAATGATGGGCTCGCTGGTTAAAGACCTCATGCCTATCTGGACGGTCATCCTGGATACATTGACTGCGCCATGATGCTCCATTACAAGCTGGAATATATTAGAGTCCGTGACGGGGAAACCGGTAAGCTTTTCCAGGTAAGCCCTGATTCTTGCGTTAAAAGCCTGCTGATAGTCTGTTATTAACGGAATGATTCGCGGAATGGTTATTACTTCGCCCATTTTGTGCTTCCTTTGATTCGGGATATCCCCTTTTCTCAAGAGTAGCACACATGTTCTAATATATCAATAGAGTCAAGGTAGCGCCATATCAAACGGGGCAAGCTGGAATAGACAGGCTAGTGCGCGCTATTCTTCTCTCCGTAATGGACGCACTCCAGGATCTCGTCGGCCATTGAGATGCTTTTTATTTCCGGGTTCCTCACCGCCTCCTCCCCCGCTTCCCATGTGCAGAAGACCTCTGGAGCGACGTATGAATTGAGCGCTATCGTCGGGGTATTGCCTAGTTCCAACGCCACTGCCTCCCCGACCTTCCTCCGAAAGGACCTGAACTCCCGGTCGTTCCGGGGGGCAGCCATGCCGTGGATTTTGCGGAAAGCTGTGAGCGTACCGAGGTATGTTCTGAAATCCTTGACCATGAATCTTTTGTCCTTCTGGATGGAGGACAGATACGCACGCACCCGCCGGTCGGTGGTTTTGAATATGACTTCGTCGGATTTCAAATAGCATCTGTCGCCCACGATGCGCGCCAGAAACGCGTCCTTCAGAGCTTTGTTCACACGGACGCCTTTTTTGCCCGTGAAATCGAATGCGAGCATGCTTCCTGAGATGTTTACCTGTGAGCATTTAAGCGTCGAAGCCCCGTATGCCTGGACTTCAGCTTTTGTCTCGGAACAGCTGCCGACCCGGAACCCGGTTTTGGCGATGAGGTAAAGGACGAGCGCCTCCTCGCGGGTCTTCATGTCTCGCTCCACTTTCCTGATCAACGATGGGTAAGCCCGATCGAACGCCTGCAACCTCTTGAATTTTGCGGCGGCTGCTGACCCTGCCTGCTCTGTTGAATAGAGGTATACCCGCCTGCCCTTGGTATCAAGGCCGGTTGCCTGGATGCGGCTCCCTGGGTCGGTCGTCAGCCAGACGCCAGTCCAGGCCGGTGGCACTGATATCCCCGACGGAGTGCGCAGAGAAGCCCCTTTTGGCGCGTAGGCTGTCTCATGCCTGTCCCGTGGTGTTCGGGAAGTCTGGTAAGAGAATGTTTCCGGCCCAGCTGGCAGGGCTTTTACTGGTTTTTCAAATTTTGGTGCTAAAGGTTTATTATGCATGGCTATTTCCAGTATACCCCCAAGCGGTCGCCTGTGACTGCCTCTCAGGGTTCCTGATGTTCGCCGCTCTTGTATAACAACTTCCTGCTCAGGTAGAATCAATCAAAATTTTCGGAAGGAAGATAAACTATGAATGTGTTGTTGATAAACGGGAGCCCGCACAAAAACGGCTGTACTTTTACCGCTCTTTCTGAAGTATCTGGTCAGCTAGAAAAACAGGGGATAGACACCAATATTTTCCATATCGGGGTCGACCCCATAAGGGGTTGCATCGCGTGCGGCAAATGTACCGAAACCGGCCATTGTCAATTTAACGACGACTCTGTCAATCAGGTTATCGATCTGACCAAACAAGCCGATGGGCTGGTGGTCGGGTCTCCCGTGTACTATGCGTCCCCCAACGGCTCATTACGCGCGTTTATGGACAGGATGTTCTTCAGAAAATCAGCAGCGTACGCCTACAAACCGGCGGCCGCCATAGTCAATTGCCGCCGCGGCGGGGCAACTACTGCTTTTGAGACCCTGAACAGGTATTTCACCATCGCGAGCATGCCCGTAGTTTCTTCCCAGTACTGGAACGAGACGCACGGTGTGACTCCGGACCAGGTAAGGCAAGATTTGGAAGGGCTTCAAACGATGAGGACGCTCGGCAACAACATGGCCTGGCTTCTCAAATGCATCGAACACTCTAGATCGGCTGTTCCTTACCCGGTGAAAGAAACCCCTGTGGCCACTAATTTTATCCGTTAGATGTCATTTCGGTGGTTCGTCGTTGCGGGCGCAGCGTCGTAAATTCGTTCCGTGTGTCATCCGGCTTTTATCATCCCGGGCCGCAGACCCAAAATCCATTTCCCGCATACGGCTGGGGGGGTAGAGCACGGCGGGGCAATAGGATTTAAATCCAGCTCTGCTACTTTGCCTCTTTCTTCTTGGCAACGCTTCGGGGAGTGACAGGCTTTTTCGCGGGTTTCACTAGGGCTTTGTTGTGGGCCACGGCGGCTTTGACCATGGTTTTCAATGAACTCTCATTGACCTTGTCATCCTTGTGGATTTTTTTGGTCCGCCATTTTTTGCCAAGACCGTTTTTGAAGATCTTTGCAGATCGGAAGAGCG
>CAZMDI010000074.1:0-6343 GCA_964564995.1 uncultured Dehalococcoidales bacterium | reverse complement strand
AGGCGATTCCAGAGTCTGCCAGCGACCTGGCCATGAGCGTCGGGGGGATAACGCTGACGCGGCCGATACCGTGCAGGAGTATCACCAAAGGGGATGCGTGGGCGGTTCTGGGGAGGTAATATTCAGCGCTCACCGTGTCGTTGCCGATAAGCCTCGGTACGGCTGCGGTAGTGAAAGAAACCTTGAAAACTTCATGGAGGGTGTTGGAACGGACCGGTTCGAGTTTGAAACTGCCGGTACCGTGGTCGTAATCGAACGGGTTCATTTAGGGGGTAATTTTAGCGGAGACTACCGATTTGCGCAACCAGCCTTGTCATCCGCGTGGGGAGATACGGCAATCTCGTTCCCGAAAGCTGATAGCTGAACGCTGAGGGCTGATAGTATGATTAATGGAACCGCTCCGCTTTCCACGGGTCGGCGTTGTTGTTGTATCCCCGGGTCTCCCAAAAACCCGGTTTATCCACGGCGCTGAATTCGATGCCGGTGACCCATTTGGCGCTCTTCCAGAAGTATTTTTGGGGGACTATGAGGCGCATCGGTCCGCCGTGCTCAATGCCTAGGGGTGTTCCGTCGTGCTGGTAAGTGAATATGACGTCGGGCGGCAGGAAGTCAGAGATAGACAGGTTGGTTGTGAAGCCGTTTTCGGCGTGAACGATCACAAATTTAGCGTCCGCCTTGAGCTGCACCAGACCGGTCACGGTTTTCGATCCGAACCCGTCCCAGAGGTTATTTAGCCGCGTCCAGGCAGTGACGCAGTGTATGTCGCAGAAGACTTTCTCCGCCGGCAGTGCCATGAAATCGGTGTAGCTAAGCGTCAAGGGCTTTTCGACCTCACCGGTGATGGTGAAGGTCCAGTTGGCTGTGTTTATGCTGGGGGCGGCGCCAGCCTGCAGCTGCGGCCATGTGCTGGTTTCCGTTTGTCCCGGGGGTATGCGGTTGGCCCGCAGGACGTCCGGACTGTATATGATGTCCGGAAGCTGCGTGATGGTGGTGGGTAGTGAAGAAGTCTTGCCGGGGACCCCGAAGCAGCCAGAAAGGAGGGCAGGGGAAGCCGCCGCCGCGACGGCTAGCACAGCCCCGGCTCCCTTTATAAAGTCCCTGCGGGTTACTTTTTTATCGAGCATATTATTTCTCGTTCTGCCGGGCGTCTATCTAATAACTGGGGTTGGGGGCATCCCTGGCCTTGACCCGGGATCCATTTCCATACTGCATGTCGGGCTGAAAGCCCGACATGCTACAAATGTCATCTGAATGTGTTCCCCGTTGCGGCGTTTTTTAAAAGCGGACAGCGAACGTTAAGAGCTGACAGCTCGTCTATTTCTTCTTGTACGCGTCGGCGCAGGCCTTGGCATGGAAGGCGAGTTTCTGGCCCTTGATGGATTCGACGTATGGCTCATACGCGATAACGCCTTCGCAGTAGGCACAACGCGGGAATTTCATCGATTTGAGCGCGTCGGCGCAGGCCTTGGCATGGAAATGCATCTCTTTCTCGCCGAGCTTCTCGGTGTAGGGTTTGTACATGATGGCGCCGCCGCAGAAAGCGCACTTTTCTTCGACTTTAGCTTCAGATTTCTTTTCGGCCATGATTTCCTCCTAACCAAAATTTCGCCGTATCGGTCATTGCCAGCAAAGTGCGACAATCTCCTAACCCGGCTTCTTGTCACAGAATATTCCCTGGTTAGTCAAATAATCATAAAATTAGGAGCTTAATAGTTAAATAGTTATGACGTAACGATGTTTAGAGCATCGTTTCCGGCTAAGTTCGCTGTGTGTGTTATCATTTTATTAAAAGATTTCGGGAGGATATTTATGGATATCATCGAGGCACTTTACGGCAGGTTCAGTGCACGCGCTTTCCAACCCAGGGCGATTCCGAAAGAGACGCTTCTGAAGATATTTGAAGCGGCCGTCCGCGCTCCCTCGTGGGCAGACAGCCAGCCATGGGAAGTTTACCTAGCCGCCGGGGCGACTTTGGATAAATTGCGCGATGCCAATCTCGAACTCTTCAAAACGGGGGCACCGAGGGCGATAGAGGTCCCGGGGCCCGTGAAATGGCCGGACGAGATACAGGCACGCATAGAGCGCAACATGGGCGAACGTTCGAGGGAACTCGGGCTCGACCGTGAGGACAAGGCCGATCGCCAGAAACTCATCGAGACCAACTTCAGGTTTTTCAATGCCCCTGCCGTCGCCTTTCTGTGCATGGATAAGACTCTGTCTTCATGGTCGTCTTTCGACATGGGGGCCTTCTCGTATGGTCTCATGCTGGCGGCCATGGAGTTCGGTGTCGACTCCGTTCCGGCGGTGATGATGGTTTCTTACCCGGCCCTGATCCGCGAGACCCTCAACATCCCGGAGGGTCTCACACTCTTGTTTGCGGTCGCCCTGGGTTACCATGACGAGGCTGACCCCATCAACAAGTTCCGCAGCGTCCGCCGCCCGGCAAACGAGATAACGCATTTCTTCGGGATATAAATCTCTTAGAGGCAAAAAAAGACCCGCGAAAGCGGGTCTTTTTCGTATGGGTCATTGCGGGGAGCGGAGCGACGCGGCAACCTGGTACTCCGACTTAGCTCCGGGCCTGTCATCCTGGAGCGTGTCTTCGAGGAATCCAGAACCTGGTTCAATACGTTTTGATTGTCGGATCAACAAGCTCTCACCCAGGTGTAATCACTCCGCTACTGGGAGACAGTCTCCCCCTCCATGACCTACGAAAGCGTTTCGAATTCTTTGGTGCCTTCGGCCTTCCATTCGATGTAATTGATATTGGAAGCGTTGTAAATAGTCTCGGGGTATTTCATGTGAAGATGCCCAACCTTGCCTCCGAGTTTCCCCGAAAAGGCGTCATGTATCTCGCCGGTGATGCGGTCCATCCAATCGTTGAATTCTCTAGTCGTTCCGGCTTTAATCGGATAAACATGCTTGCGTTGCAAACCACCCGCCATGGCAACTGTGACGTTAAGTGTTCCTTCCATATCATGCCTCCATCAAAAATTTCTCCCAAGATATAAATATTATTCCCGGATTGCAATCCGGAAGTCTATTTAGAATGTGTTGTCCAAGCAATCCAGGCAATAACAAACTTCGCCACTTTTAGACATGAGGATTGTTGGGCCTAGTCCGATAATGACAGGCGACGGGGAGATTCCCGCCGCCTGTTGAACGCTGACGACTGCCTGCTTGAAGCTATTTCTTCTTAGAGGCCGGTTTCGCGACTGCTTTCTTCGGCGCGGGTTTGACGGCGGCCTTTGCCACAGCCTTTACTGCGGCTTTCTTCTTGGCTTTCATTGGCTCGTCGCAACAGATGAGAACGCGTTCTTCGGCGTAGCCGGTCAATTCATCGACGACTACAGAAAGTCCGCAGACGTAGCATTCCATCTTGTCGCCTTTTGCGAGTTTGGATGCCGCAGCTTTTTTAACCGGGGTTGCCTTGGCCTTGAGTGCCGCTTTCTTCACAGGTGCAGTAGTTTTTATCGCCATTTCTTATCCTCCGATAAAGAATCTTGCCTTATGTTAAGGTGAAGCATATAAAATAATCATAAAATCCGGGGCGGAATAGTTAAAAAGTTATCAAGTATTTGGCCATCGGCCGGCTTTCAGCTTTCAGCGAACAGCTGATAACACGACGACTGAGAGGCCAGCTGTTGTTGTCGGTGCGACAAAGTTAAGGAAATGGATTGTCGGGTCAGGACCGACAATGACAGGCTGTGAGTGAGTCCCGCCAACGGCTGACGCTGAAAGCTGAAAGCTCGTTTGTGTTACAATTTTATACGATGTCCGACGTCCGCAGGTTCGCCAAAAACTTCGTCGCACTGACGATCTCCCAGTTTGTAGCCATGGGCCTCGCGTTGTTGCTGGTCGTCATGATTACGCGCTACCTGGGGAGCGACAGCTACGGCAAGCTCGGAGTGGGGATGGCTGTCGGGGCCATCCTGACGATCTTCGCACCGCTGGGTTTAGACCAGCTAATGGTACGTGAGGTGGCTCGGGATAAGAGCTCCGCTGCCAAATATCTCGGCAACGTCCTGGTGCTGGAAAGCTTCCTTTCTATCCCGTGTTTCGGACTGATCGCGCTCGCGTCCTGGATCATGCGCCTGCCCCCTGAATCCGCCGCTATCCTCTTTATAGCCGGGGGATATTACATCCTTGTCAGCCTTGCCGGGAACATCAAGAATATCTTCCAAGCCTACGAAAAGATGGAGTACACCGCCGTCCTTTCGGCTATCAGGAGCGTGGTGACCGTGGCGCTCGGGGCCGCAGTTCTGCTTCTCGGGTACGGAATAGTTGCCGTTACCTGGGCCTACTTCGCCGCAGCCGCGCTCGATCTGCTCCTGACCATGCTGGTAAGCATAAAACGTTTCGTACGCCCGAGGTTCGAGATCGACTTTGTCTTTTGGAAACAGAAGCTGGCGCTGGCCCTGCCTTTCGCCCTGCTGGCTTTGATATCCGCGACGTACGGGCAGGTCGACGTCATCATATTAAGGGCTTTCCAAAGCGACGATGCGGTGGGATGGTACAGGGCTGCAACTGCGCTGGCCTACACCTTCGGCTTTATCCCGTCGATCCTTGCTTCAGCCGTGTTCCCGATGATGTCCCGCTTTCACGTTTCTTCGAAGGAATCCCTGAGATTCACGGTGCGGAAGGCCGCCAAATACCTGCTGATGCTGGGGTTCCCCCTTGCGGCGGGGATAGCCATGCTGACCGGGCCGATAATAACCCTTTTCTACACGGCCGATTTCAGCCCTGCCGTCCCGGCCCTCCGCATCCTGGCTATCTACATCCCGTTCAGTTTCCTGAATTCGGTGCTGGGGATAATGCTCTTCTCCATGGATAAGCAGAGCCTGCGCCTGGCTATCTACCTGGCGAGTACGGCGACGCGCATCGTGCTGAACCTCTTCTTTGTCTGGAAGCTGAGCCTGACCGGGGCGGCGATCGCTATCGTAGGCAGCGAGGCCTTGCTTTTCGGACTTAATTACTATTTCGGCCGAAAGCATACGCCGGAACTGAAGCTGTTCAACCTAGCCCTCAAACCCCTCGTCGCGAGTGCGGGCATGGCAGCCCTTATATTCGCCATTAAGGGCCAGGAGATAGTGGTTGTAATAATCTCTGCGGCTATAACATATTTTGCCCTCTTTGTGGCCCTCAGGGGGTTCGACAAGGACGACAGGGTTATGCTGAAGGATGTCTGGCGGGGGATTCGGGGAAATTAGTCCTGTTCCCGCACTTGTCATTGCTGGTCCGCTTGGGAGGGCGTGGCAATCTCGTACTCCGCCCCGCCGCCGCCGACCATCACCGCAGGCTCTTAAGTTCCTCGTCCACATACGCCAGGTCGAACGCATTCGGGTCAAAGTAGCCGCCGATCCATTCCAGTGTTTCCTTATGCTCTTTATGTTTGGGGTTCGCTATGATCGCCAGAAAATCATAGTATCCAGGGATGCTGCCGCAGTCTTCGGGAGGGGCGGCGCGAGAGCCCGCGAAGCATCCGGGCTTGGTAGCCTCGCTCTCGATCTGCTTTTTGAGTGTGATTATGTGTATCCAGCTGTCACCCATGTCGTACTCGTACCGGAAGGATTTGGCCCCCCCGCCGAATATCTCCTCCAGTGTGATCTTGGACTCGTTAAGGACCTGAGGATCCCATTCCGGATTCGGTTCACTGTATTCCCTACCGGCTACCCGGAACATGTGCAGGTGGGCATTGGACCAACCGAAGGCTATCTGTAATATTTTGTGCAGGCGCTTGAGGTTGGTTTGGGATGGTACCTGGATACGACGCCAGATATGCGGCTCTATTCCATCAATTTCTACTCTAAGTTCGTACAACATATTGCCGACCTCCCAGCTTTAACTTAACTATCATTCTACAACGCCGGGTCGCTCCGAGTCATTACTGCGAGTCCTTTCTCCCTTTCAAAAAGGGGGATGAAAGACGGATTTTCCACAGATTGTCATTGTGAGCGGAGCGCGGCAATCTCGTACTCCACTTCGCTGGCAGCTCGTTCCGTTATGTCAATCATTTTGTCTTTTTCAGGGAAACGAATCGGCTCCGCAGGCACGGGTCCATTCGTCGATTCGTTTTTCGTTGTAACTAAACGAATACTTTTTCGATATCGCACTGTGATTTGATCCGGGGTGTTCCACCGCGCATTCCGCGTGACCGGGCGATTCGTGTTACGAAGACCTGAAACGTCTGATAAGGTCAGAGTCACTTCCCCTTTTGTTCTTCATCGCCTCTCGGCTGACTTCTTCCAGCCCCTCCCGGTAGTTCCGGATACGTGCCTCTTCCGCGGCTTGTTGTTTGAATACCATATCGACGGCGAGCATCTTCGTGAGCAAGGATAGGGCC
>CAZMDI010000073.1:0-6350 GCA_964564995.1 uncultured Dehalococcoidales bacterium | reverse complement strand
GAGCCTGGGCGGCGCGCGCGATTTTTTCCATAAATTATTCCAATTCCTCTTAAAACCATTATAGTGTGGCGGATGAGATACGGCAAGCCCCCCTGGGGACGAGCCGTGAGCGCTCAGCTTTCAGTTTTCAGCGAAATTGGATTCCGGATATGGTATCGCGTCCGGGAATGACAGGGGAGCGAGATTGCCAAACACATATCATGGTCAAATATAAATACTGAAGACACGCTGTTGTGCCTGTTCAGCAAAAGGACGCTTAACCCTTTTAGCGGGAGAGCGAGGAACGGCGATCGGCCGGGCGTTTCTGCTCCCATAGGTCTACAAGCTGGTTGATAAAACCATCGTAGCACTGCCCCGGGGCACGGAAGCAGTCCAGCTTGTCTTTGGTATGCGCCTTCACGCCGATGGTTGTCCGGCCTATTTTGGATTGTTTCACGATATCTTCCATATCACACTCCCGACTGACAAATTCATGCGTTTAAGACCAAGTTTGCATATACTTTAAACGCAGGATACTAAAATATTCATAAAATAGTGTGGGAATTTATTAAATAATCATTACATCCTCTTGGAAATTCCAAGCTGGACACTCAAATTTAATCTGAATCACGGGTAATGGCCCGGGATGAGCCCGCGACTGCCATCGGGTATTGTCGGGGGCCCTCGAGCCTTGAGGGCAAGAACTCCGGAGATATTGTCTCGCCAAGCTCGACAAAGCAGTGTAAATGGATCCCCGTGTCTGCGGCATGAGGATGACAACACAACATGGGGAACGAAATTGCCGCATCCGCCGAGGCGGATTCGCGATGACAAACGAAGTAAAGACACGAGGATGACAATACGAGGGATGGAAAACGACGCTGCCGCGTGCCGCCCGCAAGAACAGTCTAGGCTTTGCCCAAAGCCTTGAGGACCTTGTTGGGGGTGCAGGCGCCTTTTTCAGGGTCCACCCATTTGCCGGTGGCATTGAAGATGGCACAGATGATGGCCGAATAATTGGTCACGCAGGGTTCGCCCATGCCGTGCGCGCCGTAAGGGCCGGCGGCGTCGTCAGATTCAACGTCATAAACGTTGAAACGTTCGCCTTTCATATCCATCGCAGTGGGAAACATGGATTCATTGAACTGCGTGCTGATGCAGGCGCCGCTCTTCATGTCATAAACGTCGCCTGCGAATAATGCCTGGTGTATCATCAGTTCGCAGCCGGAAAGCATCTCCTTGATAGCTCCCTGCCTGAAGATAGTTCTGCCGGTGTCCACGACGTTCCAGTACCCGAGGATCTCCACCTGGCCGGTCTCGGTGTCAACAGCCAGTTCCGCACAAGCCGCGGCGCTTCCGTTGGCATTGCACACGGAACCCACCGCAACGCCTCCCACCGAACGCGACCTGAGGGTGGCGTTCCATCCCGTACCGTAACCAGCGATGGGCGATGTGCCTGACATCACCTGCCGGTAAGAGATGGTTTGCGAAGGGTCGGAGACAAGGTAGACGAAACCGCTTTTGGCCGCCAGCCTGTCCGGCGTGACCTTAAGGCCTATGAACGGCGCTTTGGTGACGGCGGCCGCGAACAGGCGGGTGCGTGCGTCCAGCGCCGCGTTGTAAAAAGCGCCGCCCGCGCTGGCAGTGAAAGTCGAACCCGCCTGCATGCCCCCGTCAAGCGAAACATCTGTATTGCCCCAATCGCCGACGCTGACGTCCCCGGGGTTCATGCCCAGAGTTTCGGCAACTATGATGCAGCACGAGGTCAGGCCGCCCTCGGAGCCCCGGGCTCCGCCGACGTTCACCAGGCATTTGCCGTCCGGCGTGATGGTGACAAGCGCGCCGCGTGACGATCCCACGATATAGCCATGGCTGTCAAGATGTCCCGTTATGGCGATGCCGTGGAGCCTGCCGTCAGGAAGAGCGCGGGTGGCAGGTTTGTGCGACTTGGATTGATAGCCGCTGGCGCTATAAACCTTGTCGAAGCAAAGGCCCACTCCGTTGCCGCCCCAGACACGGTTCGGGGGATCCTGGTCAGGTGCGTCTGAAGGGCGCAGGTTCTTCATGCGAAGGAGGAAGGGGTCCATACCGAGCTTGTCCGCCAGCTTATCGATGGCGATGTCGTAATTGAAAGCACCGGGCGGGTCGTTGACGCAGCGCCAGAATCCCCGCTGAGGGGTGTTAGTGACCACGCGAGTGGCCGTAAATCTGGCATCAGGGCAGGTATATGTGGTACGCAGTCCGAAGTGCGCATTGTCAACGGGAGCCATCGGATTTCGGCCTACGTCGCCCCAGAACTGCGCGTCTATGCCGGT
The DNA here is from genome assembly GCA_964564995.1 of uncultured Dehalococcoidales bacterium. GTDB lineage: Bacteria > Chloroflexota > Dehalococcoidia > Dehalococcoidales > UBA1222 > SURF-27. The sequence continues at coordinate 4,056 of CAZMDI010000073.1, read as the reverse complement.
GAAGGTGCCGTCTTTTTTTGCCCCGAGCTTTATAGCAGATTTGACCGAGAACTGGCGGGTGTTGAAGAGCATGTTGTCGTGCCGGGTAAGGGCTATCTGCACCGGTTTTCCGCCAACGGCTTTCGACATGACCGCCGCGACCACAGCAAAGGGGGCGCCGTTCTTGTCCCCGTGGGCGCAACCCGTTCCGTGGGTGAAGAAATGGACACGGTTCATGGGGAGATTCAGCGTTGTGGCGACTTCCCACTTGCCGTTAAAAGCGCTCTGTGAACTGCACCAGACGTTGATATGGTCGCCAACCCATTCGGCCACCGCCGAGTGGGTTTCGAGCGTGTTGTGCTGGTAGGTAGTGCTCCAGGGCTGCGTGGTTTCGAGCGTTACATCAGCTTTGGTCATCCCGGCTTCAGCACCGCCGCCGCGCTTGAGATCGTTAGCGAGGACGATGTTCTTGCCCTGTATGACCCCTACAGGCAGTGCATTCGGCTTCATGGATTCATCCGGATCGATGACAGGTTTCGAGACGTCGTAAGTCACCTTGATCAAAAGGGCTGCCCGGGTGGCGGTGCCCTCGTCGATGGCGACGACGCCTGCTACCTCCTGCCCCCACTGAAAGATATTGGGTGACCAGATGGGGCATTCTTTATAAGTGACGACGGCTTTGACGCCGGGAAGAGCCAGGGCGGCGGTTGTGTCTATGCTCTTGACGACCCCGTGGGCGATGCTGGAGCATTTAAAAGCGCTGTAAAGCTTGCGGCCCGGCATACGGTCGCAGGCATAGTCCATCTTCCCGAGGAGTATCAGGTTGGAATGCTGGTCATGGATGCGGGGATCGCCCACGACGTTTAAAGTATCCAAATAAACCCTTATTGGATCAGTGCCGGATATTTCGAATAATTTGAAGCGGCTGGACCAGTGAAATCCCGTTGTATTCTATATTTATTTAGAATAAAGAAGCTGCGCACCGCCACCGATTCTGAATCCCAGGTTGTGGCCCGGGATGATACCCCAAAAAAGAACGGGATCGCCACGTCGCTCCGCTCCCAATGACAGATAAAGTTGAATGATTTTCATTATATCCCCTTTTTCAAAGGGAGAGGCTTTGCTCTACCTTTGTTCGGGATCACGGACCGCGGGGCGGATCCACCCTTTTGACACGCGTACAAACGAAATGACAACAACCTTAAGTTTTCTCCGCGGCAGGTTTTTCGGCGGGATTGAGTTTCGTGTGGCGAATGCGCCGCCACGGAAGAAACACTGCCAACCCAAACAGAATGATGGCAGGCGCGCCAAGTATCCATAAAAGGGCACGCGCGGCGGCTTCGTTGTGCTCCGCCGTTGAGGCAAAGAAATCATGGATGGCCCAGACGGCCATCATAAAACCCAGCGCACCGAGTATCCATTCATACCATCTGACAGAGATTTGTTTCTGCATCAGCCAGAAGACGAGCCACATAAGAGCGGCGCCGATTACCATCCCGAAAATAAACAGCATAACAATCCTCCAAATATCAGGCTGGCATCAATACGGCAGGATCACCCCCTGCCTGTCGGTAGCCGGTAAATCTACCGTGCCAAACGGAACCCAAAGAGCAGGAAGCAAACGGCGGCAAGGTAAGCAGCAATGAAAAACACACCCCTTGCAGTAATCTGATCGGCTTCCGCAATACCGTGATCCCCCAATACGACCAGCAGTCAATTAAACCTGCCGCTTTCTACCTAGATCAAAAGAAGACGCGGCAGATCGCTTTCGGTTTCTGCTAATAGGTGGGGTTGAAAATCTGGCCGCCCGGAGCCGGCAACTGGAGACTACCGGTTATAAGGACGTAGCAGTCACGGAAAACCAGCCCGGGCGACAGGCTAAGGTCGCGCCCGGCGCATATGCCGATGATATCCACCCTCTGCCCGGGTTTAAGTTGTTTTGCAAGGTCAAGGTTGATGACAGGGCATATAGTCAGGTCGGCCCAGAGCCAGCCCTTATTAATTTCGCGAATCATGTAAGCGTCGACAAGCTGGTCTTTAAAAAGAAATGTCTTACCTGTATACAGCGCCTCCGCTTCGGCGTGATTGCCGTACTGGGAATAGTAAGCGGCCTGAATATCTACCGGCAAAACTTGTATGCACTGGTAATAGGCTGGGGGAAGGTAAGGGACGATGGCGGGCACGGAGATGGGGATTGTACTTGATGTATCACCGAGTATGGGGGTGACGAAGGCAGGAGCCTTGGTCCCACAGGCAGTGCCGGCAACCACCAAAACCAGACACAAGGAAACAATCGGAGATGCCATAAATACCAGCCTTTTTTTCATCGCGTGTTCCTCCGTAAGCCATAAATGCGTGATTATCTTGACGCCTTATTATAATATATTATACCACTTGTGAAAAGCCGCCCCCCCCGGATTGCATATAATCCTCTAAGCGCATTTACAGATTTGACGAAAGAATAAACCTGAAAAGGCAATAAGTCAAGACAATACCGGGTGAAAAATGAGGGATAAGAGGCACCGTCTACGGGGCGGACAGATACTTGAACTGGACCTGGGACAGGTGGATATCGAAATCTTCAGAAGCGTGCTTGCTCATAAAACCATACCGGGCGCTGGCGTAAACATGCAGTTTGATGTCTATATCAACGGTGCCTTTTGCAACCAAACCGGCGTAAGTCTGGGCATCGATAGTAAAATCCCCTTCGAAATCTTCGAAACCAGTCCCGCCCCCGCTGGCCTGGGTGATCGTTTTTGTCCAGAGACCGCTTTCCGTGATGACAATGGGTACGCTTTCCATGACGATACTCAGGTTAGACAATGTTACTTCTGCGGCAATCGGGGTTTCGTTGCCCACCTGAGTGACCACGTGAAAAACGTAACCCGGGGGAGATTCAATCGTGCCTGTTTTGACAATCCCGCCCGTGGATTGAAGAACGATTAATTGCGTTACGAAGGCCATGGTATTATCGAGGCGGCTCGATATAGCAAGCAATGTGAACCCCAGCGTACCCGTCACAAGCATGATAAGAACAGCGATGATGACGCCGAACCAGTTTGAGACGAATATCCTTACCCGGTGCTTTATTGACATGTCATTCGTTGGTTGCAATCATGCTTGAACATCGGGATTATTGTAGCACTTGCGGCCCACTTGTCCAGCATGTACTTTCGACGGACCGAAATTGAACGAGATAAGTAAATCGAAATACCCTGTTCTGTATACCGGGCCGCAGTCCGGCATGACGCGCCGAGAGGGGGTTGGTGGCGGAGGACGAGATTGCCACGTCCGCGCAATGGGGACCGGAATCACAATGACAGCGGCACGGATTTCGCCTATTCGCCCGAAAAATACACGGCCATGACCTTATCGACCCAATCCGGTGTGCGGGGTGTTTCAACCCGGTCGAATGGGGGATAATAAGGCTTTATGTCAATCACCGGCGTACCGTCGATGGCATCCAACCCCTGAACTTTAAGAAGATTTCCCTCAACACCCAGCAGTTTAACGGCAGTAATGCCGACGGGGTTGGGCCTATGTTTCGCCCTCTGAGCGAAGATGCCCAGAAGCGGAAACTCTGCGCGACCCTGCGGACGGCGGACAAGATCCGTAGCTATGTCCCACTTCGCCTTGTGCATCTCGTATACGATGATGATATGCGAGAAAGAACCGATCCCGAGCAGCCCATCTGCGTACTGCTTGTCGACACAGATCTCGGAGACGACGCTGCCCCATCCTTCATCCACACCCTCTTTGAAAGGCGACCTCACAAAACCGATGTGCTTGCAGTTCATTTTGGCCTCCGTAATCGAAGCAGATGAGAACAAACTATTCTAGCCGTAAACGTAACCGGGTTCGTCCCGTTTATATCCAGTTCAACCGCCCCATAAGCGGTGTTATTGACCCCGGCCTAGCCTACATAAGCCTGTATCAGGCTCATTATTTCATCGATCGGAACGCAGTACGCCATCTGCATGACCGTGTTCCCCGACGAATCAAACAGGTCTGCCTGTGCATTAATGCCAATAACCTTGCCCGCAGCATTAAGAAGTGGACCGCCACCATCGCTGATAT
>CAZMDI010000072.1:0-6421 GCA_964564995.1 uncultured Dehalococcoidales bacterium | reverse complement strand
TGGCGGGGTTCCGGCTTTGAGGGTGTAATAGATCCAGACAGATGCGGCCAGGGCCGCGAGCCCTGTCCAGAGTTTGTAGGTGTGGCGCCCATTGTTCATATGCTTGTCAGGCAACATTATAGCCCCGTCTCCGTTCGGATATCAACGGCATGATTCCGCGTATCCAACCTCTTTCTGGCGGGGAATAACGTTTATTATGTATAAATATAACACTACGTTGAGTATTATCAAGCTTGGAAACTGTCTTTTATAGCTGTGAATGAGGGATTTCTGTATAATGTTCCCATTACCATCCCTGTGTATTTCCGGGAAAGTATCATACTATTTGGAGGCGCAATGCCATGAAACTTCTCTTGATCCTCAACAAGAATCCATATGACGGGACAGACGTTGCCAGAAATGCGCTCCGCCTGGCGGAAGCTACCGTTAACGCAGGCGACAGCCCGTCTATCTTTTTATTGAATGATTCCATAGACCTTGCCAGGGAAGGCGTTTCGCAGGGTGGTTACGACACCGACCTCGGGAAGATGCTTTCTGAGTTGATGGCTAAAGGCGTTATGGTCAAAGTCTGCAAATCCTGCCTGACACGTTGCGGGATTGCCAGGAATATGCCACTTATCAGCGGTGTGGCTGAATCAAAGATGAGTGAATTGGCGGCCTTGATCAAGGACTCCGATAAAGTCATTTCTTTCTGAAATCCGCAGGGCGTTCGGCCGCTATTCCGGTTGGGTCTATTCTCGGATAAGAAACAGATGTTCAGGATACGGCGTTATTTTCTGAGATCGGCGCTGGATTTAATCTGCCCCAATCGGTAGCGTGAAATAGAAGGTCGAACCCTTACCGAAGGTTGATTCAACCCAGATTTTGCCGCCGTGGGCCTCCACGAGGCGCTTGCAAACCACCAGTCCCAACCCCAGTCCTTTGGTATATTCAGACTGGTCCACTAGCCTCTGGAACGGTTCGAATAGCTCTCCTATCCTCTCAGCGGGTATGCCGATCCCGTGGTCGCTGACTGCCAGTGTGATCATAGAAGAATCAAATCCGATTTTCAGCGTTATTTCACTTTTGGAAGATGAATATTTAGCGGCGTTCTCCAGAAGGTTATACAAGATGTGCTCTATCCTGACAGGATCAGCTTTCACAAGAGGAAGTCCTTCGGCAAAGTCAAAAGTGTAGTGATTGGAGGGGTGGAACAGCTTGACCTGTTCCGCGGTTTTGCGTGCCAGAAGCGGCAAGTCCACCGGTGCGCGTGATAATTTAAGCCTGTTAGACTGGTAACGAGACAACTCCAGCAGGTTCGAGATTATCTGGTCCATAGAGAGGGCACCCTCGGAGGCGTTTTGGAGCAAGAATCTGATTTCATCATCCGATATACCCGGGGAGAGGGCGGTCTGTACCGAGCCGATGATGACCGTGAGCGGGTTCCTGAGTTCATGAGACACCAGGCCGATAAACTCGTCCTTGGCTCGGTCGATGCGCCGGTGTTCCGCCACATCTTGTATCTCCGACATGACGGATTTCATTTTACCGCCCGCGTCATACAGGATAGAGTGATACAACTCGCACCAGAGTATGCGGCCATCTTTAGTCAGAACACGATTGGAGGTGGTAACGCTACGGCTGACGCCATCGGTGATACGGGCCAGTGCGATTCTGCCGTTGGGGATATCGGCCGGGTAGATCAGGTTGATGTCTTCTATAGTCTTGCCGATAATCTCTGAAGCTTTCCAGCCGAACATGGCCTCCGCGGTTCCGGCCCAGCGCGTAATCACCAGATCAGAGTCCCATTCCATGATTGCGAGGGGGGAGTTTTCAGCGTGCAGGCGCAGCCTCTCTTCTTTTTCTCTCAGTTCATCTTCGCGAAGTTTGCGCCCGGAAATATCGCGCAGAAAGGCCACGAACCGGCCGCCTTCGGCAGATTGATACTGGGAGCTGATTTCGATATCGAAAACGCTGCCATCTTTCCGTTTGTGCTTTGTTTCAAAACGTGCTTGGCCATTTGCTATGATATTCTGCATCCTGGCACTTATTGATTCCGGATTACTGCCGGCTTCAAAGTCGAAAATGCTCATTTTTAACAGTTCCTGCCGGCTGTAACCACTTATGCAAGCGTAAGTGTCGTTGACTTCCAGCAGATGTCCCTGCGCATCCAGCATCCAGAAGCCGTCCATGGCTGTTTGAAGTATAAGCCGGTGCTGTTCGCCGCTGGCCAGGGCTTCATCATCAGACAACCTGCGCATGAACCCTTCCCCGATATGCGAAGAGATTTCTTCCAGCAGGGTGATTGATTCAAGGGAAAAACACCCCTTGCTCCGCACGTTGCACTGTATGAGACCTACGATCTTATCCCTGTTGCGAATAGGAACAAGAGCTATGGAAGCATAACCCTGGTGGATGCACCTGTTGCGTGGGTGATATCTGGGGTCGTCGTTGCGCGGGATGCTCAAAATCGGAAAAGAATCGTTGGTCCAGAAGCTGCCCCCGGCTGTGAAGAATGGGTTGGAAGGATCGGTTTTGCCAGATATAACCAGGCCGCAGGTACATTCGAGTCTGGCATTTTCTTCCCCGTCATGGCACACAGCGCCATCATTGACGCGTTCAAGAAGTGTGTTTTCTGTTAGCAAATGTGTATCTGAAAAGCCTTCCTGCGCAACATAGGGGAAGTCTTCCCCGTGCTGCAGACGGATGCCCACCGCATCGAACCCTGTCCGCATTTTAAATGCCCTGACGACACGCCGCAATATCTCCTCAAAATCTCCGGGCTCGTTCAATATTCCCAGAACTTCCAAGCCGAGTTCTTTGTACGTTTCCCTTTGCTTGGTCTTGCTGATGTCGCTCAGGACCACCCGCGCAACGGGTGCGCCGCCGGCATCGTGGGCAGCCACGGCCGCCATGTGGGCCCAGAACACCGTCCCGTCCGTTTTCAGGACGCGGAGGTCTAAATCCAGTTTACCGTCGCCTGCGAAGAGGCGTTTTTGGTGCAGATAATAGGCGTCCTGGTCTTCTGTGGGGATGAAATGTGAGAGGTGCCATTTTACCAACGCATTCCTGTTGACCCCCAGGAGCGCAGATACAGTGAGGTTGGCCTCCAGAACAAGGCCTTCTTTGTTGATGGTGAAGTATCCCACTGGCGCCAGATCGTAGAGGTCGAAGTAACGCTCCCGGGCAGTGTTCAGTTCCAGTTGGGTTCGCCGCAGCTCGTCGTTCTGCATCTCGAGCTCTATTTGGTGTACTTCAAGCTCGTGAAGGGTCGCCTGACGTTCTTGGGTGGATAGCGATTTGGGGATTCCACCCGAAATAGCTGCTTGCGACAGTTCGGAATTCTCGGCTAATTTATCTTCTGCCTGCCGGCGTAGCCGGGCAGCGTCCCCGGACTTAATGTTTTTGTTGGTCAATCCGCACCTGCCTGTGGAGTTGCTTGCTCATCCTCTCTCCCGGTGGCGGTGATGGCATCCACTTTCCCCGTCTTATCCAGAAGTGGGGACCCTTGGTTTTTGCCGGCCATGGTAAACATAACCTAATCAATAATTATGGTTATAGTAGCATTGATATTGCCTGTTCGCAATAAAGTATGCCCCAACACCGGGATTACTAAATAATCGATTTACGATTTACTCCCAATTCAACTCGCCATGTTGCGCGGCCTCGGTCATATATTACCCTCTCACTCGCCAGATTATCTTTTCAAAGTCGGGACTCGGCAGGCGACAGCGGTTAATGCCATTTGGAATGCATTAAGTGGTTTACTATTCTGAAAAAGTTTCCACCCCAAACTGCTGCGGATCGTTTTTAATCGGTATAAGGTCTTTTCGAATAGCCTCCGGAGGATGTGCTGATGTGAAAGAAGGTAACCGGCCATTTTATTGAGAGGCCGTTGAAGGCAGTAAAGTACGAGAAGATATACTTGAAAACTGGTGAAGACGGTAGTGATGTCAGGGCCAGCCTTGGTGAGTGGTTGCACTTTTATGACGCCGTCCGTCCCTGCCAATCACTTGGATTTCTGACCCCGTGGGAGGTGGACATCATTGCCGTAGGGCATATTTGGAGGGGTGTGGTGGGATCAATGGTGCAAACACAATAGGGTATACAGGACTCTATCTCAGTTAGGTCGGAATTCTGTCCTATTGATGGGGTTTATCTCACTTCATCCGCGCCCAACCGCTGGGTAAATTCTTTTCAAATGCGGGAATAAATAACAGGGTCTTTTTTGATGAATATTATGTTCGTAAGCAAACTGTGGACCGAATGCGTGGAGGTCTCGAACAATGTTCAGTTTTTCTTGAGAGTATTAAATTGTTGAACTGACTGCATTTAAAATAGATTTCTGCGCATATATTGGTACTTTTGCCGTCAATGCAGCGGTAATGGCATCAGAGGGACGGCATTCTATTCCAAGTCGAGTGTCTCCCCGTACCCAGATAAGTTTTGCGCTCAAAGTTTGCGCTTTCCCCCCGGTAATAACCGCCATCATTAACTGAGACATTGACTTTTCGATTATTTTACAAAGCGCGTTATGCGGGTCAGCCATGTGGATTTTTCCTTGTTCAACCATTTTTGACGCTGATAAATCAAGTTGTAACCCTAATCGCCAATGTTTGAGATGGTCATGGAGTGTTATTAATCCACCATCAACGAAATAAGTGATGGCGATAGATTCCATTCTAATCTCATTGCCATTCATTGCCATTTCCGGTAAAGATAATGTGCGATTTGGAATCGAAGAATTTATAGTTTTGTTTTGCGAATGATTTTCAGGCCTGCTGTCATAATTATGATCGATCGTTCCGCTTTGCGGAAGATTGATTCCACGCTTCTGTATAACCGATTCCTCAACGAATATCGGTGCTCTGGTCAAAACAGCTAGCGCAATAGCCACTTGTGCGTTGCATACCACTTCAAATTGTGTTTCATCGGTAATGATTTTGATTATCGCACCAAACATTACCCGTTGCGATACCAGACGATTGCTGTTAACAATCGACATGCCCACCCTTGCTTTTTGCTGTTCTATTACCAGGCGGAGCAAATCGTAAGTATAAGCAAGCCCCATATTCGCTGGATTATCGTTCCAAATTGTGGCGATAGCATCCCCTTCGAATTTGTCCACGAAAATAGGCAGGCCAGTTTCGCTTTGCTGCTCACGCAACATAACGACAAATAGATCGTTTGCGCCTGGTTTGATAGAATCAATCTCGACTTTTATCATTGCGTTGAAAAAAGGCGAAAGGAATTGTCGCCTCTCCTGAAAAGAATAATAACTCTCCTGCGCTGCTTTATTTCTGGTTTCATGTGAATTATTGGCATTAAATTTTAACGTCTAATTAAGCACCATTAAATACTTTTCAGGTACTCCCGTCCATCATTCATCACTTTATAGTCCGATAGCAAAATTCTGGCTTCGGAGTTAGTGTTTCAACAATACATTAAGTATATCAGCGCGGTCAATACATTCCATGCAGCTAATTTTGACTTTCCATTTGAATAGTGAGCAGCATATTTGAAGATAATGTCGGAGATTATCGGTATGTGAGATATAACCTAAATATCATCCTTAGCTACGAATCTTGTCCTAACGATGGGTGGCACCTCAGTCCGGGGTTATGTGCATCTTGTCGAAATTCGCTGGATAGTTTTATTATTCTGGGAGCGATGAATATTAACCAAATAAGGTTTAACCCTGCCAGCGTTCTTTCGGATATCCCTATCCAGGCCACTCGATTCGCCGGAAAGGCTATCCATACGACTGCTCCAAACCCGATCAAACCTGTAAAAGCGGTGTAAACAGCTAGATAGTTATGTTTATGGTAGTTGGCCAAATTGAAAGCTATCAACAGGCAGGCTATTGGGAATATCAAGCTTACCGATATCGCGGCGAACATGTGCATGAATCCGGGGAAGCTTGCGATGCCGTTTGTTGTGTCTACGTTAAATAGAATAACCATTGAGAATCCCGCGCCCACCATCAAGAACATGACGCCGCAAGTCGTGTTTATCAGTGACTTCGCTTTTTTGCGGCTGCTTAATAAATTCATGCCCAGCAGAATAAATGCGAGTGCAACCAGGATTATACCGGTTTTTTCCAACCAACCGAAAGAACCCAAGGCATATTGGCTGATGGTTGTGTCCAATGGGTTGAAAGTATGAGTAAAATGGATAGTGAGTAAATCGAAAATTACCATGGTCACCGGGTTGACGATACAGGCTGGGGCCCCCATTTTGAGTGCGAATTGATACATACCATACCAGATGTTCCGACGATCAAATGCATCATTAGCCAAAGTTACCCCGCAATCTGGCTTTCCCACATGATAACACCTCACGATGCCCCTGCATGATAGCTTTGTTTGCGTAACCATCGTTCAAGCATAAATCCGTGCAATAAAAATATCAGGCTCGCCTATAATTTGCTCGATTTCTTTCC
>CAZMDI010000071.1:0-6432 GCA_964564995.1 uncultured Dehalococcoidales bacterium | reverse complement strand
CAGGTCCGGCGCTGTGCCTGGCAGCCGCAATCATGATTGGTTTTAACCCGAGAGTTTTATTCGATGTTTCTTTCCAGCTCAGTGCGCTTTCAATGGCCGGGATCGTTTACCTCTATCCCATACTATTGGAAGGGACCTCGAACACCATGGAAAAAATAAAAAACAAGGCACCCTTACTGAAATCACCGGTTGGTTTCGTCCGGGACAGTTTCTCGATGACTTTTGCCGCAACCCTTGCAGTCTGGCCAGTCTCGGCAATTTATTTCGGCACGATTTCGTTAACGGCGCCTTTTGCTACCTTACTGGCGGTACCAGTGCTGCCATTTATAATGTCACTGGGTTCATTGATGTCATTGGCAGGACTATTGTGGTTCCCTGCGGCCATCGCCGCAGGATGGGTGTTGTGGATTTTCTTGAGCTACCTCCTTCTCGTGATTGGCCTGTTCTCAACAGTACCTTATTCCGTCATCCCAACCGGCGATATCAGTCGGGTTTTCACAGTTGCATACTACGGGGCGGTAATTATGATCGCCTGGGTGCTAACGCGCCGGCGTCGCGCAAATTTCATAGCTGAGATGGCTGCACCGAAGATCGAAACAGGTGTTTGAAGGTAAATTATGAAATCCCAAACGGCGAAAAAATGGCTTTTTATGACTTTCCTGATAGTCGTTATCCTTGCAGGCGTCACCTGGAAATCGCAGCCCGACGAGAACATGCACGTGTATTTCCTGGACGTCGGGCAAGGAGATGCCACTCTTATAGTAAAAGGTAACATCGACATCCTGATAGACGGCGGCCCCAGTCCACAGGCCATCGACCAGGAACTCGGAAAAAGGCTCCCTTTCTGGGACAGAACCATTGAATTGCTGGTAATGACGCACCCGCATGCCGACCATCTCGCAGGACTGGTCGAAGCACTCTCCCGATACAAAGTCGACCAGGTGCTTTACCCTGCTCTGGCGTCCAATGACCCGGGGGAATACGACAAACCGTTATTTGAAGAATGGTTGAGGCTTATATCGGCAAAGAACATAAAATCGGCCCTCGTGCATTCTAACCAGGAATTGACGGTCGGGGGAATAGTTCTCGATGTCCTCAGCCCTCCTCCCTTCCATCTTAAGGGCACCCAATCCGACATCGACAACAGCAGCGTGGTCTTAAGGGTCCGGGACGGGGAAATAAGTTTTCTGATAACCGGCGACCTGATGCGGGAAGGGGAGCAGGAACTAGGTTATCAACGGCTCCTCCCGGAGAGTACAGTCCTCAAAGTCGCCCATCACGGTTCGGACACCTCTTCAGCCGAAGAGTTCCTAAATACCGTGAAGCCTCAAATCGCTGTCATATCATCGGGACAGAACAACTACGGCTTGCCGACGCCCGAGATAGTAGTCAGGCTTACTGCGACGGTGGGGGCTTCAAACTTATACCGAACCGACTCAAGTGGAACGATCGAGCTCATCACCGATGGCAAGAAATTATGGGTAAAGATGGCTGGGCATTAAATAGGGTAGACAACCGGATTGGCCAGACAAATCCAAATCATGTAAGCTATCTATATGGCTAAAATCGTTCTTGACCTGCACGATTGTTTTAACAACGGCTCCACGATAGACGCCGAACTCAATCGCGTCATCAACGATGCTGTGGCCAAAAGGATTTCACTCGTTGAGATAATCCCCGGCAAAGGTTCGGGACAACTTAAGAAACGGGTGCTACGTTTTCTTGCGGAACCACGGATCAAACAGCTTTACCACCGGTTGGAGAAAGACGACAAGAACTTCGGACGAATATTCGTGCACTTTAAATTCTAGGAGTTTCAATGCAGGATAACCAGCGTTCGACAATCAAGCCCGGCCAGAAGGTCTCCGTTGTTCTAAAGTCAGACCAGCAGAGCGGAAAAATGACTGAAGGCGTCGTCAAAGATATTTTAACGAATTCTCCAACCCATCCGCACGGCATCAAGGTGCGCCTCGTGAGCGGACAGGTGGGCAGGGTCAAAGAGATACGGCCCTGAGTTCATGCGAATTTCCACCTATATAACTACTCATACCTTCAGGCTTTTTCAGTTATGCTCTTCAAGGGCCATGACTCCATCAAAATCGCATTCTCTTTATAGACCGTGCCCATGGCCATCACCCGCATGCTGATGTTCATGCGCATGCTGATGACGGTGCACCAGTGACTTGTGACGGTGGGCATGTTCATGAATGAGGTTCGTTTTAAGAAGAAAATCAGCATCTGACAGAAAATCTTCGGGCTTGCCGTCTGCCACAATGGTGTGTTCCATCCCCAACACGATAACCCGGCTTGAGAGTTCTTCAACGAGATCGAGTTCCTGTGTACTGAAAATCAGCGTGTTGCCTTCAGCCACCCATGAGATGAGAAAATCGATGAGGACGCCCTGACTGTGGGGATCAAGACCATTGGTCGGCTCGTCGAGGAGGAGTACACGAGGGGAAAGCGAGAGAACAGACGCGATAGAGACCTTTTTTTTCTCTCCCCCTGAAAGTCGAAAGGGAGGGCGATCTTTAAGATGAGATATACCGAGGAGTTCCAGCGTTTCAGTCGCCCTAAATACGGCTTCTGCCCGCGGTATCCCGAGTTGAAGCGGACCAAAAAGAACTTCTTCCCAGACCGTCGGGGAAAAGAGTTGCACATCTGCGTCCTGAAAAACCAACCCAACCCTACTGCGGAATTCTTGCGAGAACGCTGCGTTCTGCAAGGCTTTTTCGGTTAGAGCCCGCCCTGCCGAATCAATCTCCCCTTCCGATGGAAATACCAAACCATCAAGCAAACGAAGAAGAGTGCTCTTCCCTGAACCATTAGCGCCCACCAGCGCAATGGATTCACCACGCATCACCCTGAGATTGATGTTTTTAAGAGCCGGGATACCGCCCGTATAGAAATAACTGAGTTTTTTGACCTCGAAAACAGGTGTTGTCATCTATAATTCACCCACAATATTATTGCCGTCGAAGCGACAGCTCCAGCCAACCACACAACGTCCAAGCCCCGCGCGCTCAAATCATCCACAGCCACTATTTCACCAGTATATCCACGCGAAAGCATGGCCAAAAACACCTCTTCGCTAAGGTATTGGGACCGGGTAAGGGCGGATGCCATTGCCTGTCCGATCCAGCGACGGTTAGCCGCTCCAGAAAAGCCGGCGACTGTACGGCTGCGCCTGGCTAAAAAGATGTTATTGGTCGTATGCAGGAACAGAAAAATATACCTATACGTCATGCCCACAATACTGACCACGAGGGAGGGTAGCTTGAACCACCTCAAGGATGCAAGCAGGTCCGTCCACGATGTGGTCATAACGAGGAGAATACCCAGAGAGAGAGAAACGGTCACCCGGGCGAGGAGAAAAGCAGCTGAATGGATCCCCGAATTTGAAACGGAAAGGTGCGTCCCGATATGCCAAAGGGTCGCCCCGGGAGTAATAAACAGGGCAGGAACGGCAATAACCGCTGTGAAAAGAGGTATAAAGAGCAGAACCCGCCTGATAAAGAATGCCACAGGAATCCGAGAAAAAAACGCCAATAAAAGGACTAATGAGAACAAGATTCCCAATAACGCCAGGTTTCGCAGCAGCCCTGCAACCACGATAAATAGTATAAAACTAGCTATTTTGACACGCGGGTCGACGCTCTGCAATAATCCACCAGCGTGGCTCCGGTCATCTGCGGTCATGGCTGATTCAAGCGCACCTGAAAGAGACTCGATATTTTTTGAAAGAAAGCGTTCATTTCTTTGAAATCTACCTTCGACTGCAAGGGGAGCCGGCCTAGAAGGACCATGTTTTCCAACCAGCGATTTGCCTGCTACCCACGCCAGCCCGGCAATCAACCCAATCCCCATAAAAGCGGAAAATACATAACCCACAGACGCAGCTATGCGAGGAAAGCCGTAACCCGGAAGAGGAGCATGCCACCACCCTCGGAAGTTTTCTAATCCGGTCGGTACAAAACCAAGACCAAGCGTTTTAAGCTGCTGCAGTCCCCACTCACCCCAGGCGGTACCGGAAGCAAGCAAACCGATAGGTACGGCCAGCGCCATGAGGGCCAGACCGCCCCACAGGAGCCACCGCCTGTCCTCGCCCGGATTTTTTGAAACGGATCCGATAAGCGTGGAATGGGCGCGCTGAAGGTAGAACACTACCATTCCGGTCACCAGCCCCTCCAAAGGACCGGCCACGAGCAAATGCCCTGCCATCACGGCAGGCAACGCGGTAGCGAGATTATATGGCGCATACAACGGGGTTCCTCCCGAAGTATGGAAGAGCAGGGGTTGGATGCCCAATTCGACGGAAGTGAACAAAGCGGCGGCGTTTATCCCGAAATAACCTCCGGCGAAAGCGCCCGCGATACGCCGGGGGGAAGAGGATCCCGCCCCTGTGGAAATCAGTTTATACACGAAATACCCGACGAGCGGGAGCACAATCGCCATGTTGAAGCAGTTAGCCCCGTACGCCAGGATGCCCCCATCCCCGAAAAACACAGCCTGTATACCGAGCACTACGGAGATGCCGATGACTGCTTCCCATGGCCCCAGAACAATTGCCAGGAGTGTCCCGCCTACAGCATGTGCGGTAGTGCCGCCTGGGAGCGGCACGTTGAACATCATAATCACAAATGAAAAAGCGGCAAACAGCGCCAGTACCGGGACAGTACGCTGGCTAAGCGTCCGCCGGACCCTGTTAAGCGCCAAGGCCCAGAAAGGTGCGGCCGCAACCAGCATTACGCCATCCGTCACCGGGCTCAGGTATCCGTCTGGGATGTGCATTTTGCCTTTTTCGCCTTTCCGATACGCGACGCATCTCAGTCCGCGAATTCCGGATGGAAATTAGTCAGTTTCAAGCACAATCTTTGCATTGCCCAAAGATAGCCAGGTGTCTCAGATCAGGCGAGAATCCATATTTCCTGGTGAGAAGAACGGTCAACGGAGCCAGCATGGACTCATCCAGATCAACTACGGTGCCGCACTTCGAACAAACTAGATGGTGGTGATGTTCGTGCCCGACGCTGTGGAAGCGCACTCGCCCATCACCCATATCAGTCTCGGTCACCATCCCGGTTTCTTTCAACAGTTCCATCGTACGGTAAACAGTGGATATGTTCATCCCCGGGTAGCTGGCTTTTATTTTCTGATAAATTTCCTCCGCGCTTATATGCCCGCTGGCCCCTTCGATGGCTTCGAGGATCATTATCCGCTGCGGCGTCAAACGGTAGCCCTGCTCCGAGAGTCGTGAGGCGATATCAGTTGCTTTGGTCATAACGCAAAATATTTTAACATCGTCTCAGGCTTATTGCAATTCGTTGCAATTACAAACGTTTGCAACCTAAACAGTCCAATTCGAAAACAGAATATCTCAAGAGACATCAGTGAGTAATTTTATCGCGACTGTCCAACATTATTGTCACGGGACCATCGTTAATAATTTCGACGCACATATGAGCACCAAAATACCCGCACGCAACTTTCAAACCGGTGTTTTTCGTTTTTTCAATGAATATGTCGAAAAGTCGCTCAGCCGCAGCAGGCAGAGCAGCACCCGCAAAGCCGGGGCGCCGTCCGCGGCTGGTGTCAGCCATCAGAGTAAACTGGCTGATGAGTAAAATCTCCCCGTTTATCTCTTTCAGGGACAGGTTGAATCTCCCAGCCGAATCCGCGAAAATCCGTAGCTCCACCAGTTTGGAAACAAGGTAATCTACATCTCTTTCTGAATCTCCGGCAGCAACCCCAATCAGCACGCAAAGCCCGGTCCCGATCCGCCCCACTTCGCTTCCATCAATCGTGACCGAAGCCCGGGATACCCTCTGAAGCAGTGCCCTCAAAGTATTAATGCCCTCCGAACAACAGTCAGGATAAATATCGTGTCGGTGCGAATGTTTTGCTGAAGCTCTTCTATGATGTATTCGTGAACTCGTTCAATCGTCATTTCACCCGCATCAGCCCAAACCAAGCCCAGTCTAAATCTACCCTGTACCCCCCGCCCTGTCAACGCCCTTGCCAGCTGATTGGTACTAGTGGTCAAATTTCCATGTTAAATTTTTCTAAACTTTTAGCATAGTGCCTGCTTATCTATAGACATGTGATTTCCGAGGGAATAAAATAAGACTGGATCTCAGGAGAACACCGCCATGAAAGTGTTTATTATCACGGAGGGAAATTAAAGCACCGGGCTTTGCGTAAGCCGGTGTTTTTTTAATTTAACAGGAGGTGTGCCATGCAATCCAGTCTTATCGGAAAGATTGAAAAAGCTCAGCGCTACGCCCAGGAACCCGACCGCATCACCTTCACCGATTTCACCGTCAAATTTCGCGGCACAAATGAGGACACACCACCTGCTATAAAGATAACAAGTGGTTTTGTACCTGTGATTTTTTTACAAATTGGAGCATGTGCGCCCACACTATGGCAATGGAA
>CAZMDI010000070.1:0-6514 GCA_964564995.1 uncultured Dehalococcoidales bacterium | reverse complement strand
GCTATGAGAATAATTGTTGCTCTTGATGTAATCGGCGGCAAATGCGTCCGCCTTTACCAGGGCGATTTCAACCTTGAAACCGTGTTTTCGAATGATCCACTCGAGATGGCTCTCCAGTGGCAGTCGCTGGGAGCTACAAGGCTCCATATCGTCGATCTGGATGGGGCCGCTACCGGTGAACCGGGCAACCTCGACATCATATCTACCATCGCTTCCACCGTTTTCATCCCGATCGAAGTTGGTGGGGTCATTCGCACCGTCGCTACCATGGAAAAGTTGCTCAAACTGGGTGCAGACCGCGTCGTACTTGGAACTTCTGCTGTAAATAACCCCGAAATGATAACAGAAGCCTGCCGCAAATTCTGCCAGGCCATCGTTGTTTCCATCGACGCAAGGGGCGGGTTCGTATCCACTCACGGCTGGCAGAAGGCCACCGAAATCTCCGTAGTCAATTTCGCCCGTTCACTAGTAGACCTTGGTGTAAGGCGCTTCGTCTATACCGATATAAGCCGCGACGGTACCCTTACCGAGCCCAATTACACCGGGCTCTTCGAATTGATGAATACCACAAAATTCCCTATCATCGCATCTGGAGGTATTTCCTCGGTCCTGCATCTTAAAGTACTCAAGAAACTCGGCGCCGAAGGCGCGATCGTAGGCCGTGCGCTTTATACGGGGGCTATAAACCTCGCACAAGCACTGGCTGCGGTCGAAAGTTAGTTTTATCCTGGGGGATTGAAATGCTGAACATAAAATATGACGACAAGGGGCTGGTGGCCGCCATCATCCAGGATGCCGAATTTAACGACGTCCTGATGCTGGGGTATATGAACGCCGAGGCCCTTAAATTGACAATGGAAAGCGGTCACGCATGGTTCTGGAGCCGGAGCCGCCAGGAATTGTGGCACAAGGGCGCCACCTCAGGAAATTATCTCAAAGTCATCGAAGTGCGGTACGACTGCGATATCGATGCAATCCTCGTAAAAGCCAACCCCATGGGCCCTACTTGCCACACGGGAGAGCGGAGCTGCTTTTTCAGAAAGCTTACTGCTGAGGACTTGCAGGATTAACTGTAGGCTCCGGCTTCATAACGCCGTCTGCCATTAATACTTCCTTCAGGGCTGCTATAGCCACTTCCACCATTTTGTCGTCCGGCTGACGCGTGGTCAGGCTCTGTAGCCAAAGGCCGGGAGCCACCAGCCATTTGATCATCCTGTTTTCCATGTGCCGTGCCCCGTATTGAGTAACCTCATATGCTATTGCGGCGATGACCGGCAGCAGCAGGATTCGGGACACAATTAAAAGCCACAGGGACTGTTTTCCGACAAGGCTGAATATGAAAATGGCTATGATCAACACCGCCAGCAGGAAAGCCGTCCCGCAGCGCGCATGGGCGGTCGAGTATTCCTGTACCGAAGCGGGAGTCAACTCCACCCCGGCCTCCTATGCGTGGATAGTTTTGTGCTCTGCCCCGTGGTAGGAAAAAACGCGCCGGATGTCCGGCATGAAACCAACTCCAACCAGGTAGAGCAGGAAAATACACAGGCGAAGTACCCCTTCGACGATATTAAAGGCGAGACTGCCCTGCGTTCCCGGCATTATCCATTTGGTAAGGAACAGTGGCAGCAATGAGAACAGCCCGACTGCGAATGCCAGCGAAACAAGCAGGACCAGAACAAGCGTTGCCCCGCCTAACGTTGTATTCTCTTTTTTGGTCTCCCCTGCTTTGGGCGCATCTATACCTTCGAGCGCGACATTAGTGGAAAAGATGAGTGATTCTGTGCCTAGAACCATGGCTTCGATCATGGCGATAACGCCGCGGGAGAATGCGAGTTTGCGCCAGCGCCCGGTATAGATGGGGTGTAGTGGATGGACGTCCTTCGCCAGTGTCCCGTCAGGCTTACGCACGACGGTCGCGATGGTTTTTGCGCCACGCATCATAACCCCTTCCATCACCGCCTGGCCGCCGTACCTGAATCTATCTGCCATGATAACTCCCCTAAAAACAAAAAGGAGCGGACAAACGCCCGCTCCTTTTGAGTTTATTGCAAGACCCGACCTATTTAGCTTCCTTGGTTTCCACAGCTGTTTTGGCTTCTTTGCCGTAGCGCTGTTTGAAGCGTTCGACGCGGCCGGCAGTGTCTATCATGCGCTTGCTTCCAGTGTAAAAGGGGTGGCAGGCGCTGCAAAGCTCTACCTTGAGCGTTTTGCGTGTCGAACCGGTCGTGAATACGTTTCCACAAGAGCAGGTAACCTGAGCGTCCTCATAAAATTTTGGGTGAATTTTTTCTTTCATATGCTAGCCTTCAGCGTAAACGCTGACCTTTCTGCGATTCTTGCCGGCTGGTTCGAATTTTACCACACCGTCCACCGTGGCGTAGAGCGTGTGATCACGCCCAACACCTACGCTATTGCCTGCTTTGACATGGGTGCCCATCTGGCGTACCAATATGGTGCCGGAGGTGACAGTTTCGCCGCCGAAACGCTTGACTCCAAGCATCTTAGGCTTACTGTCGCGGCCGTTGCGGGATGAGCCCGCTCCTTTTTTGTGAGCCATTTTACTTTACCTCTTTCTTGGTCGTTCGGGGCTTGGCGGCGTGCTTTTCAGCCGCGGGCGCCTCCGAAGCGATGCCAGGGCCGGTTATGCTGTTTATCGTCAACTCGGTAAAGGACTGGCGATGCCCGATCCTGCGACTGTAACGCACTTTGGCTTTGTATTTCATACCGAAGACTTTTTTATCGAGGCCGTCGCCCTTGCTGGTGCAAGAGACTTTGGCGCCTTCGATGACAGGCTTGCCCAAAATGAGGGTTTCTCCATCGTGGATAGCCAGCACGCGTTCGATATCTATCGTGCCGCCCTCAGCAACTTCTAGAGACTCAACCTTCAGGCTTTCGCCCGGGCTGACCTTATATTGTTTACCGCCGGTTTCAATTATCGCGTAAATAGTAACACCTCCGCTTGACAAAAGTTAATTATAGCAAAGGAGGGTATCAGGGTCAAATATGTCAGTTGAGCAAGAATAAGGCCTGTAACCTATTCTGAAAGAAGTGATCCGAGCGCGAACTAGCGGGGAAGGTCAATCACGCTGAAATCAACGTCGGTCATGTTTATCTCATATGGATGGAAAACCCAGACAGGCCCGCCTAAAAAATAACTGCTATGTTCAAACGTCCAGTAAGAATCAAGATGGAAAGTCTTGTCGCCCACTGTGGGATAATCTAATGAATAGTAATGGTCGGGCCAGATATTTTTGGTCGTTTTTATCTCGTATTTGATGTCGACAGGCATATCCGATACTTTGGCATCGCTGTTGTAAAAGACGCCGAAAGCCGCAAAACCCAAAATACACAATAAAAGTAAAGCCGTTATGATCGGGATCAATTTATTCATTTTAATTTAAATCACTGCCGCAAATATCAGGTGTGAGCCCTGCGCAAAATTCCATTATCAATTAAAGTATAGACCACACCGCTCCGACATGTCATATGAATCGGAATAAAATAGGGCTCATTGCGAAAATCAGTAACCCAAAGCTGAGTCTTTGCATGTTTCCCTTGCCCCGTGTCATCTCCCTCAGGCAGAAAGGCCGAACTCCCCATGCACACCGCGCGATAACCGCATAGACGGACTGTATTCTGCCGAGGCGTCGGGTGATTCCCAGACTTCTATCGAATAGAGTTCGAAACCGGGCAGTTTATTCTGCAGTTCGTTATATATCGTGGATGCGAGGTTCTCCGAAGACGGATTCATGATTGTAAACGGCGAAACGTCATTCAGGTTAGTGTGGTCCAGCCGCTCCAGAACTTCATTAAGTTTCGACTTTAATTCGCGAAAATCCAAAGCCAGCCCGATGTCATTAAGCTGAGAAGTGCGCACTCTTGCAATCACCCTGAACCGGTGGCCGTGCAGGTTTTCACATTTTCCCTGGTAGCCCCTCAATGCATGTGCGGCGTCGAAGTGGCCCTCCACCGTTATCTGGTACATCGCTATTTCTCCTCGCCTGACGTTTTATCCGGCTTCGTCTCGGGGGGAGAGGGGAATATTAATACTCCCTGCACTCCCGATTTGAGGTCTGCAAGCATCTGATTTACCGTTTTCTCGTTTACCGGATGCTTAAGATCCGGGGCAATCTCGTTAAGGGGCACTAGGACGAAAGCCCGTTCCTGGATGTGGGGATGGGGGATGGTCAATGTCGGGCTGTCGAGAATCTCCTTGGCGTAAAACAGGATGTCGATGTCCATGGGACGGGGGCTGTAAGGCGTTGAGGGCACCCGTCCGAGTTTGGACTCAATACCTTTAAGTAGCGATAAAAGCACGATCGGATCAAGGGTGGTGCGAACGAGGACGACCATGTTCAGAAAACGCGGTTGATCCGGGTTGATTTCCGGAGCGGTGTCATACACGGAAGACACTTTTTCGACGTTTAGCCTCTCCGACAGAAAACTGATGGCCCTGTCGAGGTTCTGTTTGCGGTCTCCGACATTGGAACCCAGACCAAGATAAACAGCAGCTTGTGCCGTATTCATGTGACGGCCCTCCTCATGACCGCATCGCTTATCCTGGCAACCCCGGACAAAAACTTCACGTCGTGGACCCTGATAATGTCGGCCCCGTGCGCTATTCCGAGGGCATTAGTGGCTGCGGAACCTTCCAGCCTGTCATCAACGGGTGTCCCGAGCACCGCACCTATCATCCCTTTTCTGGATGTCCCCAGCAGGATGGGCTTACCGAGGGATTCCATCTCCGCCAGCCGACGGATAATTTCCAGGTTCTGGGCGAGGGTTTTACCGAAGCCGATGCCTGGGTCGATGATGATATTCCCGCTTGCCACGCCGGCATTATGGCATTGCGCAATCGCTCGCGACAGGTCTTTTTTGATTTCGGCTATAATGTCGCCTTCGCAGGGATCCTCCCTTTGATTTGATGTGAGGATGATAGGGAGATTATATTCCGAGGCGAGGTCGGCAAGCCGGGAGTCGTATTTCAACCCCCATATATCATTGATTATGTCGGCGCCGGCTGCGATTGCCCGTTTGACCACATCGTATTTGTAGCTGTCGACGCTGATCGGGACGTCTACCGCAAGCCTGATTTTATCTATCGCAGGAATCAACCGTGAAATTTCCTCTTCAATCGTGACGGGTTCTGAACCTGGGCGAGTTGATTCTGCGCCGATGTCGATTATGTCTGCGCCTTCGGAAACGAAACGCCGGGCTTGATCCGCCGCGCTATCAACGGCGTTCAACCCGTCACCCGAAAAAGAATCGGGGCTCAAGTTAACGATTCCCATGACGAAAGTGCGTTCGCCCCAGGTAAAAGTGCTTCCGCGGCAGACCATGGGCACCTGTCGAATATTCAAGAGAGCGCTCCCGGAAAGATTGTATACGGATGAAGAGGCGTTGGGCAAGGGGATTGAAATTCCAGCTGAAAACTAGCAGCATTCGGCCGAGTCGATACTTTTGCCACTAAGGACGGCCTTTATCATCGCCGAGGCGCAACCGACCCCACTCTGGACGGCTATGGCGTCGACGGGGCAATTGAGTGCGCAGGCCCCGCACTCTATGCAGGCTTCCTTATTGACCAGTTGGGCCTTCTCTCCCTCCGCGAATACCCCGTGAGGACATACCGTCCAGCACATCTTGCAGCCGATGCAAAGCTCGGGATTGTATTCGAGCGTGTTGAATTTATAAGAGTTAAACATACCACGCACCTAATGCAAGAATTTTGCGACGATATTCAGGACGACGCCGAGGGTCAAGGAAGTCGCAAGCGGGCGGATATAACTCCGCATCTCTGCTTTTACGCCACTCCGGGAAGTAAAGGTGCTGGCGCCTGTGAAATTCAGGGATATAAAAGCGGTGACCGGCGGCCAAAGGAGGAGGTTGGCTGCGACGCTCAATATCCTGTGTAGGACCGTCGTGTCGGTGCCGCTCGCGAATATACTAACCACGATAACGGCAAGCGTGACGACTATCCCGAGGCTCCAGCCTTTGGTCGTGAAATCCCCAGTGGGAAGCCACGGGAGCAATAGCGGGAATAAAATAGCCCCGCTTGCTACGGCGAAAATAACCATCAGTGTTGAAGTCCATCCGCCCCAGAAAAACAATACGGTCCCAGCTACCAGGATGTAAATAAAGTATCCAAGTAGCTCAACAGGGGTGAGCACTACCCGGTCGATAATGCCGAATTGTACGCGGCGCATGGCCGGGGTGGATGTATGTGACTTGAGGTATTCAGGGAGATCCCTGGCCCGAACCGGCCCATACTCAACTTTGAATCCAGATTGTTTCTTGACGATATGGGCCGCGACACCGGGTGCGCTCAATTGGGGCAGGATGACTGTGCGGTGACGTACTACCCGCGCAACCTCTGAAGTCTCGATGCGTTCAACGACTTCTTCAGTGCCGAAAGTGTGTTTTCCTGCGGCGCACCAGACATTGATGCCAAATGTGTTGATAACCAGAATGTACGCATCGATACCTTTGAGGGCGGAACGTAATGCGTCGAAACTGA
>CAZMDI010000069.1:0-6561 GCA_964564995.1 uncultured Dehalococcoidales bacterium | reverse complement strand
CAGGATCCCATCATTTCCACATCTCCGTGTTCGTGGTCTACTATGACTTCAGCGCAGTCTCCCATGGCTCCGGCCGTATTGCAGACGCTGCCGATGGGCTCGTCGCCGACTGCTTTCCATTTGAGGCTGGCTGCCCAGCCTGTTTGAATGCTGGCCTGTGCACTCCAGCCGCTGCATATCGAGGCGTAGGTTGCCGTCTTTGTCGGGTCGCTCTTCAGGAAGATGTTACTATTGGCGGCATCCAGGTCGTTGGGGGTGACGTCGTAAATGGTGACAGTGGGAGCGCTGGTATAGCCTGCCCCGCCCGCGGGGATAAGACTGCCGACGGTCCCGGTGATTCCGTTTCCGACAGCAGTCCCGACGGTTCCAACTCCGACCAGTCCGATGTCAATGATTTTACCTGTGGCATCGATCATGCTCTGAGCCGCTGCGCCGGAGCCGCCGCCTCCCGAGAAACTCACGATGGGGGGAGCGGAGTATCCTGCGCCTGGGTTGGTAATGGTGACAGCGTTAACTGAGCCGTTGAGGATTGTCGCCGTGGCGGTGGCTTTAGAGGTGACGCTGGCCAGTTTTATGCCGCTGAAAGTGGTATTGGCCGCGGCTCGTGCCAAGACGCGCTGGCGTAGATCGAGAGCGGTCATATAGTAGGCTGAGCCGGCGCCGCCGGTGTGGGCGGAACCGTTCTGGCCTCCTGCTGTGTATGTGAGGTCTGAGTCAGCCCAGGCAACGAGCACTACATCAGCGTAGGTCAAGCCCATGACCTCGGCGACGATGTTCATCATGGCAGCCTGGGGTCCGGTGCTGCCGCAGCCGCTGCCGTGGTACAGCTTGACTAGCCCGTCAGCTCCCAGAATGAGATGGCCGTAGCGCCCGGATCCGCTGACGCCTCCGTGGGCGTCATAACGGCCTATGATGGATATGCCGTGCAGCCTGCCGTCGGCGCGCGCGGGGCCCTTGCCGGGAAGGTGCTTCTTGGATGCATACCCGGAAGCGTCATAGACCTTTTGCATGCAGGTATTGACTGCCTTGTTGCTGTAGATATTGCCGTTGTCCTGGCTCCGTTCCAGCAAACCCTGGATATTTTTCTGGCGGAAGTCCCAGGCGTCCATATTCAGAGCGGCCGCCACATGATCCATCGCTATATCGTAGGCTTCAGAACCGGGTTCATCACTTACGCAGCGCCAGGCGCCGCGCCCCGGGGCGTTGTAGTAAACGGTGTTGCTTGTGAACGAAACGTTGGGGCACCTGTAGGTATTTTGGAAACCGGGCCACATGGCGGAAGCTCCGCCGAGGCCGCCATTCCATTCGCCTTTTGCGGCGACCAGTGTGCCATCGTTCTTGACGCCGAACGTCAACGTGGCTGCAGTGTCATACTGGCGGGAACCGATGTGGTTGTGCCCGTTGCGGGAAAGTTTGCAGATGCAGGGATGGCCGCCCAGCGCGTCAGAGACCTTGGCGGCGATCTGAGCCATGGCCGCGGATTCCCCGTCTCCGAAGCCTCCGCCTGAAGAGTGGACTGACTGATGGCAGTTGCGGATGGTGCCGCCGGTAACCACGCTGGGCAGTGTGGTGGTGCCGGAGTTGGCTCCGCCCTGCGAAGACCAGAAACCCCACCATTCTCCGCCGGTTTTCCACGCCATGCCTGTTTTTGGCTGCACGGGATTGTGCTGCATGGTGCGGTACCAGCCGGTAGTCATGGGGCCGATGGTCTTATCGGCCGCTGCGAATGCAGTGGTTTCGTTGTATGTGCCTGGAGGGAATGAAGTGGCGGCAGGCCGGGTGAAAGTGCCTCCAGCAACGACGTTGGAAGTTGCTGATTTTCCGCTGAGGGGAGAACTGGGGTTCAAAGCCTGTTGGATCGTGCCTACTACAGGAAGTGAGTCGTACTCGATTGCTATGAGGGTGCAAGCGTATTCGGCTGTGTCCCAGTCGTCTGCGCACACAGCGGCGATCGCCACGCCGTAGTTGGTCCAGCTTGAAGAAAGTCCGCTTGCAGGAAGTCCGCCTGCAACCGGTAGTCCTAGATTCTCGAACCAGTAAACGCCTTTGACGCCGGGCACAGCCAGTGCTTTGGTAGCGTCGACATGGGCCTTTCCTGTGGTGAAGACTACGGTGCCTCTGCCACCCGTACCCGTCTCGGTGGAAACCGTGACGGTAGGTGCCGCAGTATAACCGGTGCCTGCGTTAGTCAGCGTGAAGGCTGTGATGATTCCCCCGGAAACGGTAGCAGTGGCCGTAGCGCCCGAACCGTTACCACCTGTCAGTGTAACGGTTGGAGCTACGGTGTATCCAGTCCCGCCGGCCGCGACGGTGATGCTGTTGATCTTGCCTACGTCAACTTTTATATTGCCGTGTGCATTCGGGGCGCCTTTTACGGCTACATACCACGCTGGTTTGGGGGGAACATGATCATCGGGAAAGTCGAAAGTGCCCGCGATTTTCTTGAAGGCATGAGGGTCATGATTGGCGATATTGCCTGCTACACTGTAGGGACCCGTGGTGAGTGACATCTATACCCCTCCTACTATTGCAGTGACATGTCTGTGGGTGTCACAGCACATGCACATATGGCCGGAAAAGGCCATCCGGACTTCATCCAGGGTCGGCTTGGGTTTCACATTGATGAGTGCCTGGGCCGCCATGACAAAGCCTGGTGTGCAGTATCCACAGCCTGCGACGTCTACGTCGTAATACTTCTGCTGGACAGGGTTAAGTGTGCCAGCGGGAGAAAGCCCTTCCACCGTCGTGACGCTTCGTCCTTCCATTTCAACGGCCAGGGTCAGGCAGGAGAATGTGGCTACTCCGTCGATGATGACAGTGCAGGCGCCGCATTCACCCAGCATACAGGCGGCTTTGAGTGCGAACAAATGCAATTGGTCGCGTAAAACCCAGTTCAGTGTGGCAGTCGGTTTTACCTGGAAAGCATATCCTACCCCGTTGATGTTGAATGTTACGAGTGTAGCATCGGCGTTAGGATGGACCGCATTGAAGTGTGCTTTAAGGGCGTCGGAGGTGGGCCAGATCGTTCCATCGATCGGATCCATATACTGGGTGACGGTGGCGGTGGTAGTGGTGGTGACCTGGGGTTGTGTGATGGTCACCGTTGAGGTCGTAGTAGTGGTTTTGCATGAGCTGAGGAAAGCCATCGATCCGACGGTCGCGCCGCCTACTACCAGGCCGGCGTCTTTGAGGAATTCTCTTCGTGATACTCCGGGATTTTTCTTTTCTTCTTCGGACATTTTGTTAACAGATCCTCCTTACTATAGAAATAAAGTATTTAAAAGATTGCCTTGAATGATTTTCCCTCGGCACCTCCTTTTAAAATCTCTCTGATTATCGTGTTTTGGTTGGAGACACACCTAACGGCTCATAGCTCGTCTGTGTCGGTTATAATCAGGGGATGAATGCCTTGCATCTTCGACAATTGACTTCAAACAATGAGCGTGTATCAAAACTAGCATATAAATTTATATTTGTCTGTCCTCATTTGTCTTACAGACTGTAGGGTAAATACTGATGTGATGGGTCGCATTGGGGGCTAAAAGAATAAAACTCTTTTATACTACTGCCCGTTTGAATTGCGCGGTTAATCTTGAGAGGATTTTTTATCAACAATGAATTGGCTTGGTCGGTAATAACAATCTATTATGTTATTCCCATAATAAAAAGGCTCTTTTGAGCCACCCGCTCAAAAGAGCCTTGCATAATACTGTGCAGGGCTTTCTGTCAACGAACGAAAGAAAGAGCTATTTCAGGGCAAGAAGCTTTTCCGCTTTTTCGTCGTCGCTGGTTTTCAACACTATCCTGGCAGTCCCCGGTTTCTGGTCGATAAATGCGTAAAAATACACGATATTGATGTCCTCCGCGGCCAGCGGTTGGACTACAGCATTTAAAAGTCCGCTTGGTATGTCCGGGATTTCGGCGCTGAGCATATTATCCGTGCGCTCGGTGAATCCGGCTTTCTTGAGCGCCGAGGCCCCTTTCTCCGAGTCGTCCATTATCATCCGCACGATGCCGAAATCGGCATTTTCGCTAACTGATATTGCACGAAGGTTCACGCTGGCGGTGTCCAGCGCTCTTAAAATGGCTTGTAACCGGCCCTCTTGATTTTCGGCGAATACTGATACCTGTTTGATTTTCATCTTATACACCTCAAGGTTCAGGTTTTAGGCAATTCGGAGCGGTCCACGACCCTTTTGGCCTTTCCTTCCGTACGCGCTAGTTTTTTAGGTTCTACGAGTTTGATCCGGGCTTTTATACCGAGCACGCTGTCCAATTCGCGTTGTAATCTCATCTGCAGGGCTGACATTTTTGTCATCTCATCGGAGAATATGCCTTCCGAAACTTCTACCCAGACTTCAAGCTCGTCGGACGAGAAGGCGTTTTGCCTGTCTACCACTATCAGGTACTGCGGTTCTATGCCTTCGACTGTTAACAGGACGCTTTCTATCTGTGAAGGGAAGACCGAGACGCCGCGTACACGTATCATATCGTCGCTTCGTCCGGTGATACGGGACATCCTCACCATCGTCCGGCCGCAGGCACAGGTTTCTGTATTTAGACTCGTGAGGTCTTTTGTGCGGAAGCGCAGTACGGGCTGTGCTTCTTTATTGATGGTGGTAATGACCAGTTCTCCCTCCTGCCCGTAAGGCGATTGGGTGCCTGTTGAAGGGTCAATGATTTCCACCAGGAAGTTGTCTTCCCATATATGCATGCCGTTTTTATGGGGACATTCAACCGCCACCCCGGGTCCGACGATTTCGGTGAGCCCGTAAATTCCGAGAGCGGTTATGCCAAGCTTGTTTTCGATGTCGATACGCATATTCTCAGACCACGGTTCGGCCCCAAGGATGCCAAGTCGGAGTGCCGTTTTCCGGATATCGATTCCCATTTCAAGTGCGGTCTCATGCAGGATGAGAGCATATGAAGGGGTACATGATATGGCCGTTGTTCCTAGGTCTTGCAGTAGCATCAACTGGCGTTTGGTATTGCCTGTAGAAGCGG
This sequence comes from uncultured Dehalococcoidales bacterium, assembly GCA_964564995.1. Lineage (GTDB taxonomy): Bacteria > Chloroflexota > Dehalococcoidia > Dehalococcoidales > UBA1222 > SURF-27. Next base: position 1,557 of record CAZMDI010000069.1, on the reverse strand, counting down.
GTACGACGGTGGCTCCGAGCCTTTCCGCCCCGTAATGCAGGCCAAGTCCTCCGGTGAAAAGGCCGTAGCCGTATGCATTTTGCAAAACGTCTTCGCGGGTCAACCCGGCGCAAGCCAGGGAACGGGCAATGAGTTCGGCCCAGACGTCCACGTCCTTTTGGGTATATGGTGCGATGACAGGCTTGCCGGTAGTGCCGGAAGAGGAATGCACGCGGACGATTTCGTCCCGCGGGACGCAGGTCAGCCCGAAGGGATAGTTGTCTCTGAAATCGAGCTTGCTTGTGAACGGCAGGCGGACCAGATCTTTAAGGGTTTTGATATCTTTTGGAGCGGTCCCGTTCTTTTTGAGTGCGTTTTTGTAAAACGGCACCCGCTCGTATACATAACCAACTGTTTTTTTAAGCCGCTCGAGTTGAAATGCTTCGAGGTCGGGTCTGGACATGGTTTCAACCTTGGGGGTTCGGATCATTTTAGTCTCCCTTTGGAACGGGGCGTTTTAGATGCACCAAATAAGCAAACCTGGACCGATGGCGGCATCCTGCGACATTAAATTTGTGGATATAGTAACAGGTAAACGGCGGCTGAACAAGATGCTAAATGCTCAAAGGTTTGGCGCAATATCTTATGATCTCTGCGAAGTTGTGGATTTTTGTCTGATTGTTTGTTTCCATGATGCCGTCATAGGTCAGACTGATCCAGGGCTTCTGGTGGTCCCGGGCGAACTTTTCAGCCATTGCAGCAACGATGCCTCCCGGCATACAGCCGTGTGGCATTACAGAGATGACTCCGGCAAATCGCTGGTTCTCCATCCACTCCAGTCCCGTTCCGATGCTTAATACCGCCTCGCTGCCGCATCTTGGGGACATGTACTGCCTTGTTCTCGACAACAACTCTTCAATTGTAGGGTCGTTTCCGTCTCTCAGCGCATTTTCTACGGAGTGATGCAGTCGTTCGTTGTCCATTTTTAGGATGCCGTGTTTGACGAAACTCGCCGGGATCTTTCTGATGCGTTTGAAACGCACATTGTCTTCAAGGTTGCGAAATGAAGTGTACTGCATCCATTCACTCATCGGAGAAACGACAACTTCAAGGCCGGCAGCTTCGCAATCTTTTACTAAACTGCGGTTACTGAAAATATTGGTCCTCAGGTATATCTCTCCATTGATCCCGACAAGTGGTTTTCGCGGAAGCGAATCATTTCTGGACCGCGAAAATGCCGCCGCTGCTTGCCTGAGAACGGGTTTAAAAGGGTCTTTTGAACGGGCGGCGGTTACTAAAAGTTGCAGGTATTCGTTGAATAGTTTTTCAGCCGACCCGCTTTCTTTTTCGTAGGGACGGGAACGGTACAGTAGCCGCTCCAGCCAGTCGGTTGCAAAAACGCCGCCCAGGCCGTAGCGCAGCAGTCCGGGTCCGAAGTTGATATCCCGGTATGCGTTATTCGAAATGGTGGTGTGTACTCGGGCATCATATCCAAGTCCCCTGAGAGCTTTATCCTGCTCCAGTGCGTATTTTCCCAGACGGCATGGCCCGTAGGATCCCGCCATGAGCAATTGCACA
>CAZMDI010000068.1:0-6570 GCA_964564995.1 uncultured Dehalococcoidales bacterium | reverse complement strand
CACCGCACCCGCGCTTATCGCCCTCGACGCAAAAATCGTCACCAACAAGCGTACTCTCAGCGCCGAGACTTTCTTTGACGGATTCAAGGAGACCGTTCTGGCTGCAGATGAGATCGTTACCGAAATCCAGATCACTCCTCCCCCTGCCGGCAGCAAGCAGGTCTTCGTCAAGACCTCCATCCGAAAGGCTGTCGACTTCTCGCTGGTAAGCTGCGCAATGGTAATCACCCCGGGAACTGGGACCATAACCAGCGCAAGAGTTGCCCTGGGTGCCGTAGCCCCCATCCCCCGCAGAGTCACCAAGGTCGAAGATGCCCTCAAGGGTCAGACCATCTCTGCGGCCCTCGCAGACACCGCGGCAGCAGCCGCAGTCGACGGAGCTATAGCGCTCGTCAACAATAAGTACAAAATCCCGATGATCAAGGGCGTCATCAAGAGAGCTCTCCTGAGCTAGAACAAGCAACAGAAACAGGGATACGAAGCTGGGACATACCAGCTTCGTATCCCTGCAAACCAGCAATGGCAAGTGAGTCAAAATGAATCCGCAAGAGTTACTCCCAGGCTAAACTTGAATCAAACGCCAACAGAGCCAATGTGTATCTTTTCATATACTTATATAACGTGGTAGAATGTGTTCAAGAAGTAGATGATATTTATGGATGCAAAGTATGAAATTTAGATTCTTGAGCATGAACCCCAATCCCAAATATATCGCTTTTTTCACTGTCGTTCCATTGATGATTATCGCTTCATCTATAAGCGTTCTGTGTCCCATATGCGGCGGAAGCGGCAGCCTTAGCAGTACACCAGGGATGGCAAATGTCCAGATGGTTTCATCAGACTTCAAAGAAGTGCTTATCTCAAGAAACGTGTGTTCTTCTTACATTGTTTATGAATACATGATATCTCTGACAATTAAAAACAACGGCGCTGAAGCAACAACAGGTTGGATTAAAGCGGTGCTGAAAGAATACAACAAGGAAAAAGTTCTTGACACGCAATACCTCCCTGTCGAAATACCGGGTTTGTCCACGATCGAATCCAAATACGATATCGCTTTCAGGGCCGGGCTCGACCAGCCGCTGATGGCTGAAGTCGAGACTGAGATCGAATCCGGTAATTTTGCTGACAAGATATGCAACGGAAGCGGTGAAATTTCTTTAAATTCATGGCTACTGGCAAAAGCTCTGGAAAAGAGTTACCGCGAGATAAGCAGGGTAGAGCACGTGTATGTTCCGTTACCTTACTTGCCTCCCGATATAGAAGACATCGAGACATTCTGGATGCCCCCGCCCGATTCCGCATCCACGGATCCGACGACGCCGCCCCGGGACACCGGAAGCGGTGGGGACTAATTGCATCAACTGCTGGTTAGTCTTGGTGTTTGCCGGGTAAACAATTTGTTACAAACCGGCAGGTAATCACCCCATTCAAATTTTGAACGCAGAGAAAGGTTTTTATGTCTGAAAATTGGCAACAGCAATATACCGCGCTAAAACAGTTCATAACCGTTAGCCCCGAAATAGAAATAGGGGTTGAAATAACCAAAATACCGGCTGAGGCGCGGGTGGAATTTTATCGGCTGTTCGACTCTGTTCGCAGCACATTCGTCAAATCAATTTTAGCCGGACGGCTAGCAGAGGCTCTTGAACTGAGCCGTAGCTATTTATTAATCCGCAGTGATGTTGTCGCCAAACTCAAGTTGGAATCGATCGATTTAAACGTCGACCTGGACAGGTTTCTTGCCGACCCGATCGGGGGACTGATTCCAGGATTATTCGACCCGTTATTTTCCCTTCTCAAGGGCACAACCGACATGGCCTCTTTTGAGACGTTTGCCGCAAGCAAAATCGAAGCTGCTTTCCATAAATATTCAGAGGCCGGTTATATATTCTGGGCCGCCCTTTCGCTGGTTGACGAGTTGCAGCCCGATGCCAATTACATGGTTCCGAACAAAGACGAACACTGCGAGTGTACCTTGGGAGACGCCACACACGACCACCTTTTTGAAGAAGATGTCCCGGAGGTCGAGGTTTCTGACAGAATCATATTTCAGCAAAAGGGCACCCACCAGGCATTTTTGGTTCCTAAAGCGCTAATACAATCGACGCGCCTTAACTGTTTCATCGCGGTCAATTCAGGGTTTTACGATTCTGAACCATACCACCGGGCACGTTCCGTAAGCAAAACCCAGGAATGGCTGGATACCCAAAATATAGTGCGGGAATTTGGGGCCGTGAATCTCTGGCCCACACTGGCTATCTATCGCGGCGCTGGCTTGCAAGACGTTTCTCTGGTGTCCGACTATACGAGAACCATGCGCCCTGAGATGATACTTGAGATTATGGGTGGAGATAAGTGGTGGGAAGGGAAAGGACTGGACCTGGTGAGGCGCCACAATACGATATTAAGGCCAAAGTTCGGCAGTTACGTGATCTCAAGGTTGAGTGTTCCAGGAAACGTTGAGGGACAATTCAAACCAAAATCTTCTCTCGAAAGCCACTCACCTTCCGCGATGTCTGCCAGTGATTTAGCTCCCGGTCCAAATGCAACAAACGATTCGAACTCGCTAAAGGAGCAGACGGGCGCCGTTTCCGCCGATAAGATTCAAGGTATTCATGTGTTGACGGTCGGTTTTGATTCAAATAAACTGGCATCCGTAATACAGGCTATTTCGATCCCAGCGCAGGTTTCAACTTAGATTATGTCAAATATCGGTCAACGATATTTTGCAGGGATGCCCGGTGTACACGGTGAAATCCGAACCGGCCTATTCATAAAGCAACGTCTAGAGATTTTTTACAAGCAAGTCGAAAATCTCTGCCATACCTCCGGCCTTTACAAGTGTCAGCATCTCGTCCCAATCGGAACTCGGCCTCGGCCCGGGTTGAATATGCTCCACAAATTCTTCCACGTACGAGCTGGCATCAATCAACCAGAGGGCCTTGTGTTTGTGCAGTTTTGCCTTGACAAGGCTGTTCACGACGTCCCTTTCGATAATCTGCGGCTTCTGGATACGGCTATCGCCAACCGAGACACCGAAGGAATTGGCGAAGTTGGGACAGGATGGAAGCTCTATTTCACCTACGGGAAATATTTCTGGAGCTGGATAAAACGATATCGTATATGGGTGACTGCGGCAAATCCAGCAGCGGGCGGGATGGACGTTGCAGCGGTGCCCGAACAAGAATATGCATCCGGAACTTTTAGAAACTATTTTGGCCGCAAGCCGTTTTTTGTCCGGTTCGGTAAAGTTATCGCGGACATATTCCAGCAGGAGCCACCACTCTTCGAGGAGGAAGGGGTTATTGGGGCGGTGAGAAACCGCCAGTGCCGCCTGCCCGCAGCAGTATCCGTTTACACAGAGATTGCAGGCCCTCCAAAAAGGCTCGATTTTATAAAGTCCGGCGACATCCATGGCAAACCGGCCATTGAATTCTTTCAGCCATCTCGCCGTATCTTCAATTCCCATAGGCCAAACAGTATAACGCCTCCCGTTCCATGCAGTAAAGAGCCAATTTTTCTGCTGTCGCAATCCTGGGAAAATGTAACGCCATAAGACAGATTGCTTTTTCATGCGCTATAAAAGGCCTAATGAGCATATATGCATACAATAATTTTATACATTTCTCCAATTCTATAGAAAACCCTATGGACACAAGCATTTTAACGGGATATAATGCGGTTGAAACAAAATAACCGCGGATATATGGAGGGTGCCATGAACCGTAATGTTATGGTGGTTTCGATTTTATCCGTCATCGTTTTATCTCTCCTCTTTCCAGTCACCTCATGCGCCAAAGCGGAGTTAAACGTGCCGGCCCCGTTGCCAGCGATACCCACGGAATATTATGCCTGCACACCTGTCGACGCCCTCACATTGATCGATACCTACTATCTGAACTACAACGCCCCAGCCCAGAGCGATGCCCGATATACCGGAATGATATTTGTATTGAAAAACATCCCGATAACGCAAAAACAACTTAACTATCTCAAGACCGGCTTCATCTGGGTGGAAATGATCCAGTGTTCCGTGACCAATTCGGACTATTTGAAATATTTCAAGGTCGGGGACAAAGTTGACGTGGTCGGAAAGAATAACGGGATGTCGAAAGAGTTCCGCGGTCTCGAATTTTCCAATTGCTTCGTGGTTCCCTCGGGGATGGTTGAATTACCCGCTTCCGGGCAAGGCGGGGCATTTATCGGAGGGTATTAAGCACTGTTCCAATCAATATTTCGGAAATATTTGATTCATTAACAAGAGGAGGACGCTATGAGTAAATATCATGCTACTCTCAGCAGAAGGGAATTCATCAAAGCCCTGGGCCTCGGCGGAGCCGGGTTAGCCGCTGCTGCTATCGCTCCCCCGCCAATATTTCACGACCTCGATGAGGTGCTGAACTCGCCTCAAGCAGTCCTCAAACGCCCGCCGTGGGTTAAGGAAGTTGAAAAGCCGACCATTGAAATCAACTGGGACATCATGAAGCGTTTCAATTACTACGAAGTCATGTGGGCAGGCGGTTTTGCCAAAGCCATGGGCCCGGCCCAAACCGACGCTATTATCAAGTCTTCCGCTAACAACCTCGCCAAATGGCGGGCCGAAAAAAGGCCGGGTTACACACTGGCAGATGCCGCCTTGAACGGATGCACGAATATGGCGACAGTGACGTTCATGGGGCCAAGAACGTCCGCGACACCAGAATCACTTGGGACCCCGAAATGGAGTGGCACCCCGGAGGAAAACGCGAGACTCGTCCGCACGTTCCTGCGGGTACATGGAGCGTCCCATGTGGGTTTCGTTCAACTTGAGACCGAGACCACCGAAAAATTAATCAACGCTTATGACGCCGCCAAGATAATGTCCATCCAGGGACCACGTCTGGATATTTTGGACGTGGACCAGCCCGAGGACAAACCGGCCGACCCCGTTACCGGAGGCGGCGGGTACCGCGTCATTCCCAAAAAAGCCCGCACGGTCATCGTCTACTCTCTGCGCATGTCACCGGAGCTCATACACCGGGCACCCAGCCTCATTGCGAGCCGGGAGCATGGTTATATGTACGACCTGAGGACAATCGTCCAGGGGCAGCTCCAGAACTTCCTGCGCACTCTTGGATACATGGGGCTCGGAGATACACTGCCCTATGCGGCTTTCTGCCAAGTCACCGGATTCGCAGTGCTGGCAGGTCTGGGTGAAACATGCCGGATAATGCATACCCTCACACCCGATTACGGGTTGATGGAACGGATTTTCGTCGTTGTAACCGATCTTCCTATCGCACCCGGGAAACCGGTGGATTTCGGGGTGATGAATTTCTGCCGCACGTGCAAGAAATGCGCGGATTATTGCCCGGTCCAGGCTATTCCTCACGATACCGACCCCTCGTGGGACGTCAAAGGCCCTTTCAACCGAGCCGGTGTAAGGCACTGGTACCGCAACGAACCGCTTTGCAGGGCGTACATATACACCGCCGGAGCCTGTGCCTTATGCATGGGTGTTTGCCCCTATTCCAAAACCCACAATGCCAGCTACACTAACCTCTGGCAATCCACAGTCGCAAAAACACCGACTTTCAACCGCGCCATAAGGAAAATGGATGATTTCATGGGTTATGGCCCCAGAACAGGTGAAGATATCGAGAATTTTTGGGACCACGACCTGCCGCCTTTCGGTTGGACTTAGTCCAGTGATCAGGAGGTACGATTATGTGGCTATTTTTAACATTCATCGTGGCCGCGGCGTTACTGGGCGTGGCCTTCTGGCTTAAAAGCAAGGCCGTGCGGGTAAAATGGAACGAATGGGTGATTGGGGCTATCGGCCTTTTGCTTCTGGCATTCGCTTTGCAGAATTATTTCGCGTCCGTAAAGGAACTGGAACCTATTGCCCCGGGCATGTTCCTGCTAACGTTTGGGATCCCCGCCTTATGCCTGATGATTATTGCTCTCGCCCTTCCACTGTGGCGTTATTTCAAATTGTTAAAAAAGGGAAGCGCGGATAAACTAGCGTCCGAATAGTCAGGCAGCCCACTCCCCTGAGGCTTTTGTACCCTGTCGGGTTAAGGACACGCGAACCTTTCTTGCAACTGCACCACTTGACCGACTCAATCATTGCCATTGCTCTTGCCGCGCGTTCTTCACAGGGTCCGTCACGTGCGGTGCATTCAGCTTCTTGGGCTTTCACTCCCAAGAGCAGGAGGTAAGCAGATTGTCAGCCACTGCAAACGATAAATCCCTCGTTACAATAGTCCAGGGGGAAACGTAAGGTTGCATGCCTGTGCTCTGCATTTATTTAATCCGATAATGATTGTGATCAGCTGATTGTGGAGCGGGAGACGGGACTCGAACCCGCGACATTCTGCTTGGGAAGCAGACATTCTACCACTGAATTACTCCCGCTCGTTGATGTGCCTAAATTCTACGATACACAGGGCGGAAAAGCAAATATCCCGGGCCTTGTGGTATATTAAATATATCCTCATACGTTTCAATCCGGAAGATTCTTATGAATAATAAATATATTAGAGCATTAGCAGTTTTAATCCTTGCCGCATGCATCGTTTTTACAGG
>CAZMDI010000067.1:0-6622 GCA_964564995.1 uncultured Dehalococcoidales bacterium | reverse complement strand
TCATGGGAAAAGAAAGGACCTGTTTTCGCCAGACCAGGTTGGTGGCTCCGGAAGATCATTCCTACCTCCAGTTTGTTGGTCACTGTTTTCGTGACATCCGCACCAAACTCGACTCCCCGTCCTCTCGAGTTATCGGCTTGTCCTGCTGTCTCACTGGGGTCGCTCCAAAGGACATCCTCTTCAACCTTTGTTAATAGATATCTCAAACTGTCCATAGAGGTAACCCTCTTGCTGATACCCCCATGTACAAAGAGCAGTTTTCCAGGCACGACTGCCGCCAGGTAAAGACCAGCAACGAATGGTTTCAAGGTTTGTTCGTAGTATGCCTTCCAAGGACCCCTCTTGTATTCGACCTCATCTTTTAAGTCGAACGGTCCCCACCAAGGTCTCCCTGATGACGGGTAGTCCTCATGGTTACCCTTAAGCACCACTACATTGGGCTCCCGGGCTAGCTGGATGAGGGATTCGATTATCTCTACTCCATATGAGCCCCGGTCGGCATAGTCACCTAGGAACACAATGTGCGAACCGGGTTCTTCGCGCCATACTTTCACTGCGTTGTCGTAAGACGGAAGATCCCCGTGTAGATCCCCGACCACTATGATGCGTTTAACCTCGGGTCCGAATTCGTAGAGCTTTGAGCCCTTATTGTTGGCTTGCATTTGGTTTTCCAATTTTGTATTTAACAATTATTTCTCCTTTTATTCCCTTTTATTCGCATTCAGGTGTTAGCCCGAATGCTTCCCCGTGTTGCCGTGCGTCTTTTACTTGAGCCAAGATAGCGAAAGCTTGGATATTTCCCGGGTCAACCCCCATCGCATCATTCAGGTTGTCTTCAGCCAAATCCAATTTGCCCATCTTGATATTTACATCTGCCTTGTACTTGTGGAACCAGACGCCGGTGGGTTCAAGTTCAATGGCCTTGTCGATGTCCTTTAAGGCAGCTTCGTAGTCACCCTTCTTCGCTCTTTCAGCGAAAACGTTGCCTCTCGCGGAATAATAGTAGGCATACTCCGGATCTAACTTAATTGCGGCCGTGTAATCAGCCAACGCCTCAGGGTATTGTTCCATGAGGTAATTAACAAATCCGCGGTGGGAATACGCATAATCGTAGTCCGGCTTAAGCTTAAGAACCTTGTCGAATTCCCGCAGCGCACTCTTCAGTTTATCCATACGACGCAGGGTAATGCCTCGCCATAGGTATGCGTCTGCGTGGTCATTTTCAAGTTCGATAGACCTGTTGAAAGCAATCAAGGCTTCATCAAGCTCCCCGACATCCAGGTGTGCCTGGCCTAGTTTGTACTGGCGGTATGCTGGGCTATAATCATCTTTCTCTTCTTCATTCTCATCTCCACCTTGGTTGTTATATTCCATAGTTTTGATTGATTCGGATTTTCCATCCCGATGCCAAATCCATTGGATTTTTGAGTATGAAACCATTGGGGTGGTCGCATGGTGGAGAGCGTTTGTCCATGGGTTGGGTACATCAATTTGCAATATGTAATAGGTGATATCCTCTTTAATTTTGGCGAGAGTTGTCTGAGCCAATTTATACCAGGGTTTTTCCCCGCAGTAGTATTGGACGACGACGGTCCTGCTTCGGCTCAACTGAATTAGAGCGTATGGTAAAGCGTAGCTCTCGTGGACGATTTTGATATAGCCTTTCGAAGGATTTACCAGGCCTTCGACTACGCACCAAGCAGGATTGTTTTTACTGTTGAAAGTATTGGGTGTCGTTTCCATCTCAATAAGTCTCCATTTTATTTATTTCTCGTAGCCGTAGAATTGCGACGGACCCGGTCATTTATTGCTCTGGCTTTAGCTTCCAGTTCTTCAGGCATGCCTTCCAATGAGCAAGACATGCACCACAAAGATTTCTTGTCAGCCCTGCTAGAATCGATGTCATAGACCCAGAACATTGTTGGTGCTCCGCAGCGTGGGCATGGTGATTGCATAACTAAACCTCCTTTCTCTCATATTTGAAATTCTTCTGGTTTAGGCTTCTTGTGACGAATTGGGCCAAAGGCGTGATATGATTGATACCTAATTCATCTAACTGACACGGTTATTATATTGGTAGCTTGAGATCATTCTCATGCGTGGGGCTGTGAACAAATCGTGAATTCTTTGTGAATTTTGCAATAGATCCTTTTGGAGGGATCCTATGGAGAGCGACATATTTCCTCGCCTGTTAGTCAAGCAATTATCGAATTGCCGGATTGAAGGATTTCAACTGTACGATGAAATCCCGCTTGGCCGTGAAAATGCTGTTATCGGCCGCCCGGTAGTTGGCGCTCCTGATCCCAAGCCCAATATACGAATACTTGGTGAAAGCTCCATCTCACGTAGGCATGCCGAAATTTCATTTGACCAGGGAGCCAATCGCTTCTCCATATGTGATTTGGACAGCACCTGGGGCACTTATTTGAATGACCGGAGGCTTGAGGGGAATGTCTCATACTCGTTGGAAGACGGTGACAGGATTGAAATCGTTAGGCATGGCAGAGACCCAAGTATTACCTTCATCTATCGGTCACAGACTACGACTAACCCGCCAGGAGGCTACCAAGGGGCTCAAAGTGAGCCAGCCAATCAAAACCTGAATTTTGATAAACTCTCCGGGATCCTTTACGTAAATGGGGTGGCTCAGGAACTCTCCGGAAAAGAATTGAAACTATTAACGTTCTTGTATCAAAACAAAGGCATTGTTTGTCGTAACGAAGTTATCGCGCTGGAGGTGTGGGGCGTCAAATGGGATTACAACAGACCAGAGAACAACAAGTCTATTGAAGATTCGATCCGGCAGTATATACTCAAGCTCCGAAAGAAAATCGATCCCAAGCCTTCAAAAACGTCGCATATTGTTCACGTGCCTAATGGATACAGGTTAGATGCTTGATAGGCGCGATAACCCAGCCATCCCATCAATATAGTACTTGGAGCAAATGATGTTAACTTTTAACGAATTGGAAGAACAGTTCAAGAAGATGGCAGAAGCCGAAGGCAGCGTATACGTTCCAACGGTTCAATACCCACAAAAACCTGTGAAATATTTGATACTTGGTCAAGAGTCCGCGTTGGCGTGGGCGATAAAGGACACTAAAAACGATATAGATCTAGCAAAAAGAAGAGTTGCTGACGGCTTTCACGCAGGGGCTCGTGCCATAGGCCCTTTGTTGATGCACTATTATGTTCGGAAAAACTTATGTGAAGCAGGGGAATATTGTTACACAAACATAGCCAAAGGTGCCATGAAAACAGAAAAAGCAGATTTGGCCAAACAAAAACGTTGGCTTAATTGGTACCCGTTATTTTTGCTTGAGTATGAGGCATTTGGAAGGCCATTGATAATTTCGGTTGGAGAGTTACCAAATATAAAATTTGCGGATGCAATTAGCATGGAAGCTCAACAGCTTGCTTCGAAACGCAGAAAAGACAAAAAATCCATCGATGAAATCCAAGAACGGGACATATTGGGAATCGTTAAGAAGATAACTGATATCCTCAGCAAGTCAGACCCCTGTGGCTTAAAGGCACCTAAATTTTTAGGAGACATATTGCACTTTACACCTAATTATCTCGATAATCGTAAGGGTCGAGGAATAGAGTTATTTCAAGATAAATGGCGCATGTGGGGAGGTTGGGTGAACAGCCAAGGTTTTTCTATTTCGCCAACACCTGAAGAAACTCGTAATGAATTTAAGGCCAGATTTTTGGATCCTAAACAAAACTCGCGTTTTAAGGTTTCGTCGAAAGATGACCTAAAAACACTTGAAAAAAAGTTCATCTTTGAGCTGATGGATGAACAAGGTTTTCGTGGCCCTTCCATCCAGGAATTGATAGATCTTAACGGAGAACTGTTAGCTGAATGTAATCCCAAACAAAATATCTGGGCGTATATGGAAGCGAAAATGGATGAATACAGCCGGAAAAATCGGAATGGTTTGAAAGACGAAGACAAAATATTAGCATTTATATATTTCACCACATTTAAGAGGATTCATCAGAGGCTCGCTGAACAACAAACACAAAACTAAATACTCGGGATATAAACCCATGAAATTGGATTGAATCAGTGCTGGGAAAGCCCCTGATTGGACGCCTCCGAATTCTTGTAACGAGTTAGGCCGCCGTATTGAAGCGGCCTGTGGCGGGAACTCAGGATCGTTCACTTCCCGGGGTACTGGTTAGGTTTAGAATATCCTTCTTTGGTGGAACTGGGTAACTGATATTTAGAAAGGTCATTTCGGTATATCGAAATGGTGGACCCGAGGGGGCTCGAACCCCTTACCTTTTGACTGCCAGTCAAACGCTCTACCAAGTGAGCTACGGGCCCAAAAGACAAAACTTAATTTAACACAAATCCTGCTTTCTTGCAAGGTTGAAGGCATGCCGCGGAGGTGGGTCCCTCCGCCGCTGTTGTTGAATGCAGTCCCGCGATGTCTTATACTTTCGATTGGAATCCTGCACGGAGGTAAACACGGAATGACTAAAGCTGTTAAAGAATTGATTATCGTGTTTCTGGTCGGGGCGGGTGCCCTGATAGTCTTGTGGGGATTACTCCATCAGGTAAACACTTCGATGATACCCGGACAGGTGACGTTAGTCGGTCGTAAGATGATGAGCGCAGTATATCTCGGGGGCTCTATGATCGTTATCGGCGCGGCGCTTTCTTTCCTGTTGAAACCCGCTAAATAATCAGCGCTTGGTCCTCCAGGTCGTTCCACCTGCGGTGTCTTCGATAATGACGCCAAGGTCTTCGAGGCGTTTTCGTATATCGTCGGCCAGCTGGTATTGTTTGGCTTTTCTCAATCCATTTCTGGTCTCCAGCAGAAGTTGGATAAACGGCTCGGAGCCGCCCGCAGCTTTTTCGGATCCTTTCAATGTTAACCCCAGGACTTCGCTCAGTTCCTTAAGCAAGACCTGTGCCTGGGAGATATCCTCTCCTTCGTCGCGCAACCGGTTGAGTTCGCGTGTCAGGTCAAACAGAACTGCCAGGGCTTGCGGCGTGTTGAAATCGTCATCCATGGATTCTACAAAACGCTGGCGAACCCCCGCTATATCAAGGCTGATGCTTCTTCCGCCGGAAGTACTAGATTCCAGAGCTTGCCTGAGCCTTGCCGCGCCCTTCTCGGCTGCTTCCAGTGCCTCAGGGGAATATGTCAATGGACTGCGGTAGTGTGACCCGAGTATAAAGATGCGTATCGCATCGACGGAAAATTTCGATAGAGCCTGCTTTATGCTGATGATATTGCCTGTGCTCTTGCTCATTTTCTCTTCACCGAGCCGGAGCAGGCCGTTATGCATCCAGTATTTCACGAATGGTTTTTTCCCCGTGAAGCTTTCGGACTGGGCGATTTCGTTTGCATGGTGCGGGAATATGAGGTCTTGGCCGCCTCCGTGGATGTCCAGCGTATCACCCAGATATTTAAGCGACATGGCGCTACATTCAATATGCCACCCTGGCCTTCCCTTGCCCCAGGGGCTGTCCCAGGATGGTTCGCCGGGCTTGGCGGCCTTCCACACGACGAAGTCCATAGGATTTTCTTTTTCGTCGCCCGGCTCGATGCGTGCCCCGGCCATCATCTGGTCCAGGGTGCGGTGTGCCAGGTTGCCGTAATTTTCCAATTTGGTTACACGGAAATACACGCTTCCTTCGGCGGGGTATGCGAAACCCTTGTCCACAAGCCCCTCTACCATCTCGATAATCTTGGGGATCTCCTGAGTGGCGCGGGGATAGAGGTCCATGCGACTGACGTTCAGTGCATCCATGTCGGTCATGAAATCAGCCATGTTTTTTTCAGCTAGCTCGGCAATGCTGACACCCAACACAGCGGCTTTATTTATGATTTTGTCATCGATATCGGTGAAATTCTGAACGCATCTGATTTTATAGCCGTGGAATTTGAGATAGCGCCGTATAGCGTCGAAATTGATGTAGCTCATTGCGTGGCCGATGTGGGCCTCGGATTGCGGCGTGATGCCGCAGACGTACATCTTGACTTCTTCGCCCTGCGGAACAAACTCTTCTTTTAAGCCTGAAAGCGTGTTGGTAATTTTCATTGCAGAATATTATAACAGGACTCACATGAAAAAGGCGATGATGAGGCGAAATGGAGTCAGGCCGCCTGACTGGTATCGAGGGTGTAAAGTCTTTCAGATTTTATCGATAGATGCGACGGTCCATGCCGCCATTCCTTCTTCCCTGCCGACGAAACCGATTTTTTCTGAGGTAGTAGCTTGAATGCCGATGTCGGCGGTTGGACAACCAAGCGCCGCAGCTAATGCGGCACGCATGGCTTCGATATGGGGGGCGATTTTTGGCCACTCTGCTACGAGGGTAACGTCGATATTGCCTACTTTGTAGCCGGAACGCTTTAGAAGGGTTCCTACTCTTTCAAGTAGGACAAGGCTGGAAATGCCTTTCAGAGCTGGGTCGCCGGGGGGGAAATGTGTGCCGATGTCTCCCAGCGCCGCCGCGCCGAGCAGGGCATCCATCACCGAGTGAGTCAGGACGTCCGCGTCGCTCCATCCGACAAGACCCTGGAGGTGAGGGATCCTCACTCCCCCTAAAACCAGAGGGACGCCTTCAGCAAGCCGGTGCACGTCATATCCCAGCCCT
>CAZMDI010000066.1:0-6748 GCA_964564995.1 uncultured Dehalococcoidales bacterium | reverse complement strand
AATGCTGTTACAACATCAAGATCCGAAACGGCGATATTTACATTCACGAGCCGATAATGAATGGCGTTAACAACGGGCGTTCGCGTCAAAACATCACAACATAAGAGCTGTTTTTTACATGAGATCGCTTGCCATTTAAACTGAACCGGCTTGGAAAAAGCGCCTCGGATTTCTTTTTCCCCCAGTTTTGTATCGGTTGCGGCATTGAGGGCGATATTCTCTGTGTATCCTGCCTCGGTAAACTGGAGAGGGTCTCGCCTCCGTTTTGCAATCGTTGCGGGTTGCCTCAAACCGGGACAGGACCCTGTCTCGACTGTTCTGGTTCCGGTATGTGTATCGACGGAATACGTTCTTCCCTGCTATTCAAAAAACTTACCCGCGAAATCATCCACCAATTCAAATACAAGAACTTAAGGACCCTGGCCCCCCTTTTCGCCGGGCTGTTAAACGAGTCTCTCGCAAATTATCGTCTGACAGCTGATGTACTGATACCTGTCCCCCTTCACCCCGCGAGACTCCGCGAGCGGGGTTACAACCAGGCTCTTCTGTTGGCCGTAGAACTCGAAAAATCCTCCCACATCCCGGTTTACTCCAACGTTCTCGGTCGAGCGGCCAATACATTACCGCAAGCGAGAACATCAAGCTCTCTAGAACGGCACAGGAATATGCAAGGCGCCTTTGTGTCTAAATATGGCAAATTGAAAGACAAGCGGGTATTATTGATAGATGACGTCTCTACATCCGGTGCGACCCTGGACGCCTGCGCGTTGTCTCTAAAGCAAGCCGGGGCCTTATCGGTATGGGGGTTGACCGTCGCAAGGGAAGTTTAAAAAAGGAGTCGAATTATGGAACTCACAGTTAATGCGCGTAACGTTAATCTGACCCCGCAGCTCAGAACCTACGTAGAACGAAAACTGGGCAAATTCGACAGCAAGCTGGATAACATAATGGAAACCAGAATTGAGATACTGGAAGAACCCACCCGTTCTGCTCTGGACCGCACTGTAATCCGCGTAAATATCAGCGGAGCCAATATCACTCTGCATACCGAAGAGCGCGCAGAGAGCATTCTTACTGCGGTTGACCGGGCATTCGACTCAATCAACAAGCAAATCGAAAAACAAAAAGGTAAATGGCAGGAGAAGGACAAGGGAGGCCAGACTATACGCACGGAATCCCCGGAAGCTCCACCGGCTGCCAGCCGCAAGAGGATCACGCAAACGATAGACATAGGAATCAGGCCGATGTCCCTTTCTGAGGCCCTTGCTGAAGCTGACCTGATCAAAGATGAGCTATTTGTGTTCATTAATTCCGACAGCGGAGATAATCCGTCTATCCTGCGGCGTCGCAGCGAAGGCAAATACGACCTGATCCGTACGGAGTTGGAGTAAACAAAACCATTAGGACCGACTCCAGAGACCGCCAATCACAAAAATAGCGGAGAAACAATATTGGATAATGAAAACGTACGGGCCCTGCGCTACACCAGCTTTAAAACCGATTCAGGTTGGGTTGGGATGCTTATTTCTCCGCGGGGAATCGTAAGACTTTCTCTCCCCCAAGCAACTGAAAAAACCACACTCGATGAACTGGAGTTGGGCCCTGACGCGGTGAGGGTCAGCTTCGAGCGCTTCGACGAACTGGTATCCCGCATCAGGGAATATTTCAGGGGGAAACAGATCGAATTCGCCGACAAACTCGACACTTCCGAGGGCACCGCTTTCCAGCGCTCGGTCTGGTCGACCTGCCGGACCATCCCGTACGGACAGACGCGAACCTATGCCTGGATAGCCGAGCAGATAGGGAAGCCGCGCGCCTCAAGGGCTGTGGGGAATGCCCTCGGAAAAAATCCGCTCCCGATTATCGTTCCCTGCCACCGGGTACTTGCGTCCGACGGGGGACTCGGGGGTTTCAAAGGCGGGCTTCCGACCAAAAAGATGCTGCTTAAGCTCGAGGGGATCAAGCTACAAAATAAAACGTGACGCCCCAGCAGAAGCGTTGCAAAGGTTTTTCATGCCCTGCTCCGTGCTTTCATCCCATCCACTTCAGCCTCGTACTTCTGTATCAAGCCCTGGGACGCGAAACTGTAATGGCAATTATCGCCGATAATGATATGATCCAGGACTTTGAGGCCCATAACACTCGAGGCAAGTATCAGTTCCCGGGTGATCGCCTTATCGTACTGGATTGGTGAAGTGTTCCCCGAAGGATGATTGTGCACAAATATCAGGGCCGTGGCACGATATTTGATAGCCGATTCCATCACTTCTCGCGCAAACACAGCGCTGGCATTTACCGTACCCTGGGAGATGTCCTGTATTTCTTTCAAACGGTTTTGGCTGTTCAGAAACAACACCCTGAATACCTCTTTTTGAAGCCCGGCCATTGATTGATAGAGATATTCGTAAACGGTCTTCTCGGAGTTCAGCACGATCTTGTTTGCGGCCCTCTCCTTTAGATATTCACTGGAAAGCTCCCGGATAAGACGAAAACCGAAGCTGTTTGCCGGCCCAATCCCGGGTACCTCTTCCAATTTTTCAAAGGGGGCATCCAGGACCCCGCGAAGGTCTTTAAAACGCTTGATGGCCTCTTTCGCGGCAGGTTTGCAGTCTTTACGCGGTTGGCCGAGCGTCAAAACGAGCTCGACGATTTCATAATCATTGAGCCCGACAAGCCCACTCTTTGAAAACTTGGCACGCAACCTGGCGCGGTGACCTTCGCGAACTTCAACCAACCCGTCCAAATTCGTAGTTTTTATTACGCCACCAGCCTTCCTAGTTTGTAAGGGCTTCGACTTTGATGCTGTCCGAGCCGATGAGGGCCGCCACACGGCGACGCAGCTCATCGCCATACGTTACGCGTACCTGGCCCATTTTGAGTTTGAAAATCTTGGTGCCGTTGCTCACCGTGAGACTGACTTCGTCATCGCCAGGGTAGTCCTGCAGAACGCCCATCACCGCGTGCAGTTGTGCGATGTCCGCTTCAGCGTCGTGGGTCTGCTGCAAAGTGACTGTCAACCGCTGACGTTCAGCAGCTTTTTCCTCCCTGGTATTATTCGGCTGCGCGGCTGCTCTGGCCGCGGGTTTGTCTTTTCTCTGGGGTTCCAAGTCATACCTCCGCACACGTTCACAAACAATTTGCATCTGGTCGGCGCGTTCCCGCACCTTGCCTTCAACGAGCAGTATATTCCCCTCTTGCCATAGTTCTTTGGTTTGGGCATAGACGCGAGACCAGGCCATCACCTCGATGCGTCCGTCGAGATCTTCCAGGACCGCAGAAAGGGACGTCTGCCCATCCCTGGTCAGCATAGTGTGCATCGATTCCACCATGCCAGCCACACGCACTACCTGACCCGCCATCTCTGAGTCGATCTGTCCGCAGAGAGCGGTGTTGTCTTCAGCGGCCTGGCTTATATAAGGGCTAAATGGGTGCTCGGAAAGGTATACTCCGGTCAGCTCTTTTTCCCAATCCAGTTTCTCTTTTGTAGTCGCTGCAGCGTCGACCATCTCGAGGTTGGGAGACGGCACATCGACTGCCGCACCCCACATGTCGAACATGGTGGATTGGCCACTGTCCTTGAGGCGCTGCTGCTGCTGGGCCAAGTCCAGCAACCTGGTGATGTTGAAAAGCAAAGTGCCCCGTTCCCCAATGACGTCAAGCGCACCGGCTTTCACCAGGCTCTCGAGAACACGGCGGTTAGCTGCTGCGGTCCCGGCCCGCTTGCAAAGGTCCTCAACTGATTTATATTCCCCGCAGCGCTTTCGCTCTTCGATGATAGGCTCGATCGCGCTGAGTCCTACATTTTTGATAGCGCTCAAGCCAAAACGGATGGCCGATCTGCCATCTGCTATTTTTTCAATTGCGAAATGGGCCTGGCTTTTGTTTATGTCCGGAGGCAAAACGGGGATCTTTAGTCGGCGCGATTCGCCCACGGAAACCGCGACCTTTTCGGCATTACCCCAATAAGCGATGAGCAGAGCGGTGATGTATTCTTCCGGATAATTGGCTTTGAGATAAGCCGTTTGATAGGCGATGAGGGCGTAGCTCGTAGCGTGCGCCTTGTTAAACGCATAACCTGCAAAAGGTTCGATAAGGCTATAAACGTCTTCCGCCTGCTGTTCGCTGAAACCTCTAGCAAGGGCGCCATCGATAAAATGCCGGCGTTCCTTAACCATCACTTCGGCTTTTTTCTTGCCCATGGCTTTTCGGAAGACGTCCGCCTGACCCAATGTATACCCTCCGAAAGCCCGGACTATAAAAAGCACCTGTTCCTGATAAACGATGACGCCGTAAGTTTCAGCCAGATATTCTTCAAGCGAAGGATGCGGATAGGAAATGGGTTCCTCCCCATGTTTGGACCTGATGAAGCGCGGTATCTGCTCGATAGGACCGGGACGGTACAACGCCACCATGGCAGAAATATCAGTGAATACCGTTGGTTTAAGATCGCGAATATACCTTCGCATACCCGACCCTTCCAATTGAAAAACGCCGGTCGTATCTCCGGCTGCAAGCAATGCGAAGGTTTTCGGGTCGTCCAACGGAATTGCTCTCAGGTCGATATCTATTCCGCGCGTTGAATGTATTATCTCTTTGGCGCGGGCGAGGATGGTGAGATTGGCGAGGCCCAGAAAATCCATCTTGAGCAGGCCGATGTTGGCGATGTCCTCCATCGGGAATTGTGTCATCACCAGGTCCCCCTGCTCTCCTTTACTCAACTTTTGAAGCGGCGTATAGTTGGTCAAGATTTCCTTGGAGATGACCACCCCTGCCGCATGGGTGCTGGCATGGCGGGAAACGCCTTCTACCCGGCGGGCCATGTCTATCAGATTGCGAACGGAAGAATCCTCTGTATAAAGATTCTTCAGCTCGGCGTTTTCCTCCAGCGCCTTGGCAAGGGTCATTCCTATTGCGAAAGGCACCAGTCTGGTCACCCGGTCTACGTCACTGTAACTCATCCCCAGCGCTCGCCCGACATCGCGAAGGGCGGCGCGCGCTCCCATGGTTCCGAAAGTGATGATCTGAGCCACGTGGTCCGGTCCATATTTGGCAGAAACGTAACTGATAACTTCTTCTCGCCTGGTGTCTTCGAAGTCCAGGTCGATATCAGGCATCTCGCGTCTTTCAATATTGAGAAATCTTTCGAAAACAAGATTGTGCTCCAGCGGATCGAGCTCGGTGATGCCAAGGCAATGCAGGACGATACTGGAGGCGGCGCTACCGCGCACGTTGAACAGGATATTTTTCTGGCGCACGAATCTTACGATGTCCCAGACAACCAGAAAGTAATTCGCAAACTCTGTCTTCCTGATAACATCGAGTTCGTAGTCCAGCCGCTCTTTAACTTCTTTGCTCGCAGTCGGATAATATTTTGGTAGTCCCTGGTAGCATAAATCCGTGAGGTAATCTTGAGGGTTCCTGTCGGCCGGTCGTTCGATTTCGGGTAGATGCAAGCGGCCGAATTCCAATTCGAGATTGCATTTATCCGCAATCCTTTGACTATTTTCCAGTGCTTCGGGAAGATCGGCGTATAACTCCGCCATCTCTTCAGGCGATTTAAGATAAAAATAATCGCCTGCCATCTTCATCCGTTTTTCTTCATAAATGGTGGTTCCTGTCCCTACGCACAACAAAACATCATGAGCAGAAGCATCATCCTGATTGATATAATGCACGTCATTGGTTGCCACAAGGGGAATATCGAGCTCGCTCGAAATTGCTATGAGTTCCCGGTTAACGCGCTCGAGTTCTATTATCGGCTGGCGCTGTATTTCGAAATAAAAATCCTCAAAAGTCTGTTTATACCAGCGTGCGGCTTCACGCGCATCCTGTAACCTTCCCGATAGAATAAGACTGGGGACTTCTCCTGCCAGGCATGCAGAAAGAGCGATGAGGCCTTCACTGTGTTGTCTAAGCAGTTCTTTATCTACCCTTGGCTTGTAATAATATCCTTCGAGGCTGGCTTTGGTGATTAACTGCATCAGATTATGCCAACCAGTCTGATTTTTGGCTAGCAAAACGATGTGATTATTACCTTTGTCTGCTGCGGTGCGGCTTTGTCTCGTAGCTGGTGCGATATACGTCTCGCATCCGAGAATCGGTTTAATACCGGACTTTTTTGCCGCCTGGTAGAATTGGATTGCGCCGTAAAGAACACCGTGGTCTGTGATTGCAAGCGAATTCATGCCCATCGCTTTCGCACGTTCTATCAGCGGATCGATACGGCACATGCCATCAAGCAGACTGTATTCGGTATGAACATGAAGATGAGTGAACATGCAACCCTTCCGCCGGGGGGAAATCTCCGATATTATAGCATACGGTTTGTGAATTTCCGATAGTTTCCCAATCCGAGGAACATGGGTTATTCCCGAAGACATCAGGAGTAGCTTACAGTATTGAGACTCCGCTCAGATTCGATATAAAGATATTAATCGTAAATTAGGCCGGGTAAGACCATTGACTTTTCTAGTTCGCTACGGTACTATAACTCAATTTTGTTTAGTCGTATTCGACTACTGACAGTCAATTTTAAGGAGGTACCGCAAAAAATAATCATCTTTGTGATTCGGGAGCTTGTATCTCTTGAGGGCGTAACGTAATTGAATTTCGAAAATTATATTGAAGGAGCAGGTTGATGAAAAATTTCTTATCGATCCTCGTGGCAATTGTCGGCGTAGTATGCGTTGTATTCGGGGTATTGTTTATCATGCAGGCAGGCGATAACAAAACCACCGTTGTCGATGAG
>CAZMDI010000065.1:0-6754 GCA_964564995.1 uncultured Dehalococcoidales bacterium | reverse complement strand
ATACCCTCTTTTACAGGCTTATGACTCGGTGATGGTACAGTCGGACATGGAATTCGGAGGAACGGATCAGAAGTTCAACCTCCTTGTAGGGCGAGAGCTTCAGACAGCGATGGGGCAATGGCCCCAGCAAGTGCTGATGACCCCGTTGCTGGTCGGTACGGACGGCACTCACAAGATGAGCAAGAGCCTTGGGAATTATATCGGGGTGGCCGAACCCCCTGCACAGATCTATGGCAAGGTTATGTCGATCCCGGACAACCTGATACTTTCCTATTTCATGCTGGTCACGGATATTCCCGACGCCGAGCTTTTGGGTTTCTGCAAGGAGATCGAAAACGGGGCCAACCCCATGCCGCTGAAGAAAAGACTGGGGAGAGAGATAGTTACTCAGCTTTACGACAAAGAAGCCGCACAAGAAGCCGAAGACACCTTTGTCCGGGTAGTGCAGAACAAGGAAGCCCCGGGTGAAATCGTCGATTTCAAGGTCACGTGCGGAATGTTGTCCATCCCTCAGGTTATGCTGGATGCCGGGTTGGTAAAGAGCAAAGGCGAAGGCTCTCGCCTCATCGAACAGGGAGGTGTGGAACTCGACGGAGTGAAGGTGGAGGTCATAAATTGCGAAGTCCGCAGCGGGATGGTGCTAAAAGTCGGTAAAAGGCGGTTCCTCAGGCTTATTGCCGCATAGCTATCGACAACTCCCAGCTATCATCCCGGCCCGCAAATCACTACTCATCATCCGGGTCAGGTCACTCCCTCACCAGGGAGAAGAGGCCCAGATCCCACATGGATGCGACCCCGAAGGGTTGTCGGATCGAACTAAAAGTTCTTCAAATCTCACAGTGCACTCGGGGCTCGCGTCAGCACACTTGCTTGCCCGTAAAAAAGATATAAACAGAAGGAGATATTTATGTTAAATGGCGTAATGAAAAAATCTTGGATCCTCGGGGCGGCGGTACTGTTCCTTGGATTCCTGGTGGTAGCCGGCTCCATAGTGGTTATCCCTGCAGGCAGCGAAGGGATAGTGATACAGTTTGGTGCGGTCACGGGGACCACGATGCAGCAGGGATTGCATGCGAAGATGCCATTTGTGCAAAGCATAGTCAAGATGGACATCCGTACTCAGAAATACACCGCTGACGGCTTGACCGCGGCCTCCAAGGACCTCCAGAATGTCACTACGAACATCGCTATCAACTTCAAGCTGGATACGACACAAGCCAGCACAGTTTACAGGAACATAGGACTGGATTATATGGAAGTTATCGCCCACCCCGCTATCCAGGAAACGGTAAAAGAGATTACGGCGAAGTACAACGCGGAAGAATGCATCACCAACCGCGCAGAAGTTAAAGACTCGATAACCACTGCCCTCGTGGCAAGACTGAGCATAAGAGGCATCATCACGGAATCTGTCAATATAACAGATTTCCAGTTTAGCCCCGAGTTTACCGCTGCCATCGAAGCTAAAGTCGTCGCCCAGCAGCAGATCGAGACGGCACAGAACACGCTGGAGCGCATGCGCGTTGAAGCCGAACAGGCTGTCGTGGTCGCCACCGGGCAGGCCAATGCCGCCATCGCCGCCGCGCAGGGCCAGGCCCAGGCCAACCAGATAGTCGCCCAATCGCTATCGCCTGAAATCCTTGCTGCCATGCTCTACGGAAAGATCGGCCCTAACGATAAGATAATCATCGTTCCTAACACGGGCTTTTCGGGCGGTATAGTCGTCAATCCCTAGGTCATCACAACGTTTTAAAGAAGGGGCCGAGGCCATTAACCTCGGCCCCTCTTGTTTTGGTGGAAAAGCTTGCGACAACAAAAAATTTCGAGCAACTCTCCAGTTGTCTATTTAGCAGTTATTGAGATATAATCTGAAATCTCAAACAAGATTATAGCTTTGAAGGAGAGATAATATGACGAACCTTAGAATCCCGGGCCCTACGCCATGCCCTCCCGAAGTTCTGGAAGCGATGGGCCGCCAGATGATAAATCACCGCGGGTCAGAATTCCAGAAAATGGTTCTGGATGTCACGGACAAGCTTAAAACACTGTTCCTCACTAAAAATGACGTCTTTTTACTCACGGGTTCCGGCACCGGGGGTCTTGAAGCCGCCGTCGTGAACTCTTTTTCCCCGGGTGATAAGGTTTTAGCCGTCTCCATCGGCGTTTTCGGCGACCGACTGGCTACGATCGCCAGGACCTACGGCGCCGATGTTACTGTCATCAAATCCGAGTGGGGCAAAGCCGCCGACCCGACGCTTATTAAGGCCGCGCTCGACAAAGACCCTGCGATCAAGGCGGTTATGGTCACCCATAATGAGACTTCGACAGGTGTAACCAACGATCTCAAGACTATCGCACAAACCGTAAAGCCTTATGACAAGCTCTTCGTCGTTGATGCCATTTCCAGCATCGGCTCGATCGAACTCCCCGTAGACGAGTGGGGCGTGGACGTTATGGTCACCGGTTCACAAAAAAGCTGGATGGTTCCTCCCGGCATGGCCATGGTATCCATATCGGAAAAGGGCTGGAAAGCCAATGCGGCAGCCAAAATCCCGCGCTTCTACTGGGATTTCGGCAAGGCCAAGAAATACTTTGAAAAAGGCGGACAGACTCCTTGGACCCCTGCTGTTTCCATCATTTTTGCACTCAATGTCTCCCTTGACATGATGATGAAAGAGGGACTTCCCAACATAGTCGCCAGGCATCACAAGCTCGGCAAGTTGACCCGCGACGGCGTCAAGGCCCTCGGTCTGACACTGTTCGCTGAAGAAGCCCATGCATCGGACACCGTCACCGCCATTCTCGGCACCGACGGGCTGGATGCCAAATTACTCAATAAGGTCATGCGCGATGAATACGACATAGTCCTTTCCGGCGGTCAAATGGAACTGGAAGGCAAGATCTTCCGCATAGGCCATCTGGGCTGGGTAAACGAGAAGGACATCAAAGCCGTTCTCGACGCTCTCAAGACCGCCCTGCCCAAAGCCGGTTTCAAGAAGGCCTAATATGAAAATGAACGTACTCATTGCTGACCCTTTGGCCCAGGAAGGCGTCGACATACTCAAACAGTATGCCAACGTAGACGTAAAGACCAAGCTGAAACCTGAAGAACTTAAAGCCATCATCGGCGGCTATGAAGCGCTGGTGGTACGGAGCCAGACCCGGGTTACGGCTGACATCATCGAGGCCGGGGTTAAACTCATCGTCATCGGCCGCGCCGGGGTAGGCGTGGACAATATCGACACCCAGGCAGCCACCAGGCATGGCATCATCGTCGTCAACGCGCCCACGGGCAACACCATCTCGGCCGCGGAACATGCCGTCGCCCTCATGATGTCCCTTGCCCGCAACATCCCCCAGGCCAACGCCTCGCTGAAAAATTGCGAATGGAAACGTAACGAGTTCATGGGAACGGAAGTCCGCGGCAAAACCCTCGGCATCGTCGGTCTAGGCAACGTCGGCAGCGAAGTCGCCCGCCGCGCACAGGGTCTCGAGATGAAACTTATCGGTTACGACCCCTTCGTCACCGCCGAGCGCGCTAAAAAGATGAGTGTCGATATCAAAACACTTGAAGAGATCTGGAAAGAAGCGGACTTCATAACCCTGCACGTGCCGCTGATCGAAGCGACCAAGAACATGATCGGCGAAAAACAGCTGGCGATGATGAAACCCACCACCCGCATCATCAACGCCGCCCGCGGCGGACTGATCGATGAGGAAGCGCTGGTTGCCGCCATCAACGCAGGAAAGCTGGCCGGGGCCGCTATCGACGTTTTCGTCGAAGAGCCGTGCACCAAAAGCGTGCTTTTCAGTTCAGGCAAGATAATCGTCACTCCCCACCTGGGCGCTTCCACCAACGAAGCTCAGACGCTGGCGGCCACCGAAGTGGTCCAGCAGATCATCGACGTCTTCAATGGTCAGCCGGCCAAATACGCCGTCAATGCCCCCCTCGTATCGGCCGAAGTCATGCAGGTGCTCGTGCCCTACATGCGCCTCGCTAATTCCATCGGCAGCCTCTTGAGCTATCTCGGCGAAGGCCAGATTAAAAGCATCCACATCAAGTACCAGGGCGAAGTCGCCGCGTTCGACAGCAATGCCCTCAAAGCTGTCCTCCTAGGCTCCCTGCTTGGGCGGCTCACCGAAGAACGCGTCAACATGGTCAACGCCAGCATCGAAGCCACCAAGCGCGGAATCAAGGTCTCCGAGGAAAAACAAGCCACCTGCGACAACTACGCCAACCTTATCACCATGGAAGCGGTCACCAGTGAAGGCACCACCGTCGTTTCCGGCTCGGTGATGAGAGACGAAACGCATATCGTTCAGGTCAACCAGTTCTGGATAGATATCATCCCGACCGGCGGCTACTTCCTGTTCTCCGACCACCGCGACCGGCCCGGCCTTATCGGCGCCGTCGGCAAGATCACGGGCGACGCCGACATCAACATCAGCTACATGCACCTATCGCGCCTCAAAGCACGCGGCGAGGCGCTGATGATATTGGCTCTCGACGAACCCCTCCCCGAAGCCCAGCGCAAAGAAATCCTGGCGCTCAAAGACGTAACAACCGCCAAAGTAGTCAAAATATAAACCTTTTCTTTGCTATAATTGAATAAAACCGAAGAGAGGGGCTTAAAAGCCCCTCTCTTATTAAAGGTAACGGCGATGAAAATCGGAATACTGGCACTCCAGGGAGCTTTTATCGAGCACCTCCACACGCTGCGTAAACTGGGGGTCGAAGCGGTCGAGGTACGCACCCTGGCGGAACTCGCGGGACTCGACGGCCTTATAATCCCCGGCGGCGAGAGCACAACAATCCTCAAACTCGCCCGCCATTACCACATGATAAAACCCCTCCAGGAGATGGCAAAAGCGGGCATCCCGATCATGGGGACGTGCGCGGGAATGGTTCTTCTGGCTAACAAAGTAACGGAAAGCGACCTTCAGACCCTATGCCTGATGGACATCGAGGTCAGGCGCAACGCCTCAGGCCGGCAGGTGGACAGCTTCGAAACCGACCTCGCCATCCCTGATATCGGGGGCAAGCCGTTTCACGCGGTTTTCATCCGCGCTCCGTATATCGAGCACCTGGGTGCAGGGGTGGAAACGCTTGCCCGCCTGGATGACGGCACGGTGGTGGCGGTCCGCAAAGGCAACCTGCTGGCGCTGGCATTCCATCCCGAACTCGGTCATGACACTCGCCTCCACGAGTATTTTTTGCGAATGGTCAGTACTTCAAAAAAGGAAACAGCGAGATGACCCGTGTCGCCGAAGCCACCGAAAGAATCGCCTCCTCGCACATGAATTGCGCGCAGGCGGTCCTAACTGCTTTTTGCGAGGAATTGGGATTGGGAAAATCAACGGCCTTGAAAATCGCACTGCCCTTCGGCGCGGGGATGGGCCGCACCGATGGTATATGCGGCGCCGTGACCGGCGCCTACATAGTGTTGGGGCTCCGGCCGTATGAAGGGCTCACTGCTGTTGAAAAGAAGGAAAAGGTCTACGCGCTTGTCAGGGAATTCAACCGGCGCTTCAAGGCGGTCCACAGATCCATCGGATGCAGCGACCTCTTGGGTTACAACCTGGGGATCCCGGAAGAGATGGCTTCTGCCAAAGATAAGGGACTGATCGGCAACGTATGCCCGGGGTTGGTTGCCGACGCCGTATCCATCCTCGAAACATTATAAAGGAGGCTCGATTTGGGCCCGGATAGAAACGCTCCCTGCCCATGCGGCAGCGGTAAAAAGTACAAAAAATGCCACGGCCTCGAGTCCCAGCCGGCTCCTAAACCCGACCCCGTCGCCCTCAACCGCCTGATCGCCTACAAGGGAACAATCGGCAGACGCCGGGAGATATTCTGCAGTGAATATTCCCAAGTGAAAAAAACTACGCTTGACGCCGTAGGAGGCAGGCTGCGGCAGGAAGCCGCGGACACCGGAAAAACCATCTCCTGCGGAAAAGGCTGCTCGCACTGCTGCAAGATGTTCGTGGTTGCTTCACTGCAGGAGTGCGAAGCCATCGTTTATTTCCTCTATAACAACGAAACGGCTATGAAGCTCTTCCTGAAGGCCTTTCCTCGTTGGAACGAGCGCGTATTGAGGATAGAAGGATCGTTTCGCCGCATGAATGAACTGCACGCCCGCATCTCTTCCGGGAACGCCACGGAAGAAGAGTCAAAACAGTTCGACCTCGAATGCGACGCCTATGCGGCGGCGGACATACCCTGTCCTTTCCTGTTGGATAATGCCTGCTCTATTTATAATATTCGGCCATACGTCTGCGCGCGCATAGTGGCCATAACTCCTGCGGATTGGTGCCGCGCCGGAGACCCGCGACAGCGCGAGGCCATACATCTCAAGGCCCAGATGCAGTTCGAAAACGACATGCCGTATTTTGAGAAAATCACCAGCGATGCAGTTTTTTCCAGCATGCCCTTCTTAGTTTATTCACTGCTTCATGAAGGATACCAAGCAATGTCCAGGGTCCCCGGCCTTGAGAACCTGAAAGAAGAAGCGGACAAAGACCCGGAAGTTCAGGCGGCATTAAGACAGGCTGGATCAAATCGGTAACTACGGGTTTTCTTTTACAGAGACTCCTGTTTTCTAGTAGGCAACCAAGCAAGTACATTTTCCCGGGGTTTTGAAGATATATTACGAGTTGTAGTCAGGAGAGCGAGCTTGATGGTTAAGGCCTAACTGCCTTCCGGCCGGTCAATCCGGATAATATTTATCCCCGTTTTACCTCACAAAGACTTGTT
>CAZMDI010000064.1:0-6901 GCA_964564995.1 uncultured Dehalococcoidales bacterium | reverse complement strand
CTTGCTCGGCATTAGTTTCGGCGCGTTCACGGCTGCTATAACCATGGGCAGGGACAACAGAGTTTCCGCAGGGGTCCTCATAGAGTGCGGTGGCAATTCGATAAACATCAACCGGACGAGTTCAGCGATTCGCTCCAGATATCTGGGTCTGGCGCTCGATCACGATATGCTGGTGGCCGAATACGAATCCTTCCTCGAAGAAGTTGGCAGGGTCGGTTTCGACCGAGCCAAACCGGCTCATCAGTCTTTTCTTAGCGATCCGCTGACGTATGCCGGGGCCCTCAAGGGCCGGCCTCTGCAGATGATAAACGCCAAAAGCGACGAATTTATTCCAGCTGAAAGCGCCAGGGACCTCTGGAACGCAACGGGGAGGGGGGCTATACTCTGGGTACCAGGGAAGCATATAACCGTTTGGATCCGGTACACGACGATAAACCGGAGGGTAAATAACTTTTTTAAGTCGGCATTCGGGATAAATAAATGAGAAAGCTCGTACTGGCATCTGGATCACCAAGGCGCGAACAGCTGTTGCGCCAACTTGGCCTTAATTTTACGGTTGATCCGAGCGGCTGTCCGGAGAAAGCGGACCCCGCCCTGGCGCCCCACGATCTGGCGCGTTTCCTGTCCCTCGAAAAAGCCAAGGCAGCCGCCCCGCGGCATCCCGACGCCGTAGTCATAGCGGCTGATACTTTCGGGGTGTTCGAAGATCGTATCATAGGGAAACCGCGGGACGCCAAAGAGGCGAGGGAGATCCTTGCGATGCTATCTGGGCGCTGGCACAGCGTAATCACGGGTTTCACTGTAATGGATACTGAAAGTTTAAAATGCGTTACCGAATCGGTGGAAACGCTCGTATATCTGAAGAATTTGACCGCTGCCGAGATCGGCGCGTATGTTAAAACCGGCGAGCCGCTGGACAAAGCCGGAGCTTATGCCATACAGGGGTTGGGGGCGGCGGTGGTGGAACGCACAGAGGGGGATTTCTTCAATGTGGTTGGGCTGCCGCTTTTCGCGCTGTGCAGGGTTTTGGAGCAGTTTGACATAAAAGTGCTATAAACAGCCTTCAGCTTCAGCTCTTTGCCGGGAAGTTGACCAACGCAGGCTGTTCACTTGCCACATGGACAGGATTCCAATGACACATATTTCACCAAGACACGATAAGGGGGTTACTTTCAGTAACCACCTTATGAATAATTCATCCAGGTACTGTTAAGATACGGCTCTCTTTATTATTTCGTAGTCATCTTTATTTATCTCAACCCCGGCATAACGTTTCTCTAGTATTTCCAAAGCTGTATCCGAGTGCGTTCCCACCGCCGATGATTCGTGGTCATGAGACCCTTCAATACCCACAATGCCATGCAATAAACACATCCCGCACATAGCCTGCCTCCGGTCCCCTCGCCTTAAATGTTATTCAGGAAAGGTTTTTCTTGAGACTCTCGAACTCTGCCTGGTCGATTTCCCCTTTGGCGTATCTTTCTTTGGCTATATCGAGAGCGTTACTATTGGTTTGCCCGGCATGGGTTATGTATCCATGACGTCTCATGCGAGAAATGCCCCAGATAATTAAAACGACAACCAATACCCAGAAGATTCCCATGAATAACATATTTCCCCCGCCGCATCCGCCGTACCCGTACCCTTGTCCTAATCTGTTCCACATCATAACTTTTACTCTCCTTTTACCTTATTTAAACGTTATCGATTGTTATAGAGATCGATTCAGCAGGGATTATCGGCCCATCATGCCGCGGAACCCGCTCGTGCCTGCTACCAACCCCAACCCGGCTCCGTCCATCATGCCGCAGCCGTATCCATTATCAGAACCGCCAGTAGAGATACCACCAATTTCACCCAAACCAGCACAAGCATAGTCGGTGGCAGTTCCGACGGTGTCCGAAAGAGTCGCTTCAACTCGGTCCTTCAGGTTGGCGACAATATTGCCGGCCTCTACCTGTGTGATATAACCATACTTAACCATGGTGTTCAACATCTCAGTCTGAACCAACACAATGGCATCTACCACCTTGGACAGGTCCACCTTTTGGGCGGTGGCAATAGCCGCTATGGTCTCACCGTTGTTGAACCTCAACACCAGCTGGTCATAAGTAATACCGAGTACAGGAGCCACCCATTGCAGTGTAGTCTTATTATTCAGCGCCAGGCCGCCGCCGCATAAAGCAGGTCCGTAATCGTTGTACAAACTGTGTGCCGCATTTGCGCGTGATGAAGCGGCAGCCGCCGGTACGGCTAAAAGTGCTGTAGCCAGAACTACGGTTCCGACTGCTGCGATGATAAAAGTCTTGTTCATTTGAATCTCCTTCTTCAGGGAAGCTTCTGCGTCCCTCGATTTATTCTTACTATATCAGGCAGATATGAAGAATTTATGAAGATGGAGTGAAATCCATATGAAAAGAGGTGGGCAATATTTATACCGATAATGATGAGTGGGTTACATATATCAAGGACATAACGGGGATAACCCTCATTAGCCGATGTACAAGACTCTTTCTCTTTCGAACCAAACGGCAGGGGTTAAGTTACAATGCAGCCGCGCTTTCGCCTGCCAGGTAACCGGTTGAGAAAGCGGCCTGAAGATTGAAACCGCCAGTTTCTCCGTCGATATCAATCACTTCGCCAGCAAAGTAGAGCCCTTTTATAAGACGGGATTGCATGGTGGCCGGATCTATCTCGGAGAGCGCCACACCCCCGGCCGTGACCATGGCCGAAGCCAGTGAAAAAGGCCCTTTAATCACGAAAGATAGGCATTTTATCAGTTTTACCAGCCTTTCGCGTTCCTCGGCGTTAATCTGCGAACCAACTTTATCGGCTGGCAAACCGCTCATACGCTGGAAAGGATCCACCAGTTTGGGAGGCAAAAGTTCAAGCAGGATATTGCGGAAATTGCGTTTGCTGAATTTATCGAAGCGCTTTTGGATATCGATCCGCATCTCTTCCCAGGTGAGGCGAGGACGCAGGTCGATGGCGATGCTGACCGGGCCGTGTTCGAGCGCGTCCACAACCGCCAGGCTGATCTTGAGCACTGCCGGGCCGCTCAATCCGAAATGGGTGAACATAACGTCGCCAATGCGGCTTTCTACCACGGGAGGTTTCGGGCTCTTGCCCGGTATGCCTCGCCCTGCGTCGCGCAAGACATTGTCGCAGGGGATTTCGAGGGCGTTGCAGGCGAAGGCGGTCAGGCGAACGGCATTCAGGCTGACCCCCTGCATGGTTTTAACGGTTTCCACATCGCAAACGGCGAGGGGAACAAGGGCAGGCCTTATACGGACGATATGGTGACCGACAGCCCCTGCGAGACGGTAACCGGCGCCGGATGAACCGGTAGCAGGATAGGAAGCGCCGCCCGTCGCCAAAATCACCGAGTCAGCAGGGTATTCGGTCCCGCCGACGCTGACACCCGTAACGCGGCCATCGGTAACCAGGACAGCGTCAACCTCTTTCCCTGTTTCCATGCTCACCTGATTATCCAGCAGATAGCTTTCAAAGGCTTTCAAAACGTCAGACGAGGAATTAGAAGCGGGAAAGATGCGCCCGTCTATCTCGTTCACGGTTACGACGCCGAAGCGCCCAAGGAGTTCGAGAAGATCCTCACGGAAAAACAACTTGAAGGCGCGGTATAAAAAGCGGCCGTTCTGACCGTAGGCTTCGATAAAATCGGAAAGCTCCCGTGTGTTGGTGAGGTTGCAGCGGCCTTCGCCAGTTAGCAGGAGCTTGGCACCAGGAGCTTTGTTCTTTTCGAGCAAGAGTACTTCTGATCCGCTCTCTGCCGCGCGCCCCGCAGCCGTCATGCCGGCGGGGCCCCCGCCGATAACTATCACTCGTTTTTTGCTCATAACTTTATCCCGGAGAAAACACACCTGCGGTTAATAACAATATAACAATTAAGGTAGAACTATCGATAAAATACAGGAGGAAACGGGGGAATCGAAAAAGAAGCTTTTGAGCGTCAAACAACTCTGTGATTTACTGGCGACCCCGACGGGATTCGAACCCGTGATCTCCACCGTGACAGGGTGGCATGTTAGACCGCTACACCACGGGGCCACTCAAAAGCATTTAAGTCTATCAAAGCCGGGGCGTGTGTGTCAACAAGTTTGCTCTTTACCATCGTTATGGTATAATAATCAAAATTTCGTTTGCTTTAGGGAGTGTTCGTGGTCATCAAAAAAACTAAAGTAGCCAAGCCTGCCGGTGCCTCCAGCAGCGCCGATGGTCAGCGGAATTATGAACTGATGCTGGTAATCAAACCGGAGTGGACCGAGGAGCAACTGGGCACCTCCACCTCCAATATCAGCGCGTTCGTAACCGGACTCGGCGGCACCATCGCTGAAGTTAAGCCTTTGGGTAAGCGCAGACTAGCTTATCAGATCAAGCACTTCAACGAAGGGCACTATTTCCTCTTTCACTTCAAACTGAAACCGGAAAAAAGCCCGGAACTGGAGACAAGACTCAATATCTCCGAAGAGATAATCCGCTACCTGCTCAAGAACCTGGACTAGAGGGGGCCCCGCCCAATGGCAAGCCTTAACAAAGTGATGCTTATCGGCAATGTGGGGAAGGACCCTGAGATGCGGTTCACCCCCACGGGCAGTCCCGTGACCTCTTTTTCCGTGGCCACCAACAGGACGTATAATACGCCCGAAGGTGAAAAAAAGAAGGAAACCGAATGGTTTTCTGTTGTAGCATGGAGCAAGCTCGCGGAACTGTGCAACCAGTACCTTACCAAGGGTAAGCTGGTTTATGTTGAGGGCAGGCTTCAGACCCGCACATGGGACGGCACAGACGGCCAGAAGCACTCGCGCACAGAAGTTGTAGCCAGCCAGGTCCTTTTCCTCGATAAGGGTGGAGAGGGCAGCACGGCTGAACCCAAGGGTGAAGAGCCCGAATCCGGAGATTCCGGAGACCTGCCTTTCTAGCAGGCCGCCAATAAAGATTTTGAATTAGGAGATACATATACCGTGGTTGAAATGAAAACAGCTGCAAGACCGATGGGAAGACGCCCCCCCGGAAAATGGACGGGCAGTAAATTCGCTCCCAAAAAGAAAGTATGCCCTTTCTGCGCCAGCAGGGCCAAGATTATTGATTATAAGGACACCGGTCTGCTCGGCCGGTTTATCTCAGACCGCGGCAAGATCGAGCCCCGGCGCCGCACCGGCACCTGCAACCGCCACCAGCACGTGCTGGCCCTGGCCATCAAGCAGGCACGCCACATGGCCCTTCTGCCTTTCGTTCCCGAGCACATCCACCTGCAGGGGATGGTGCCTCCGCTGAACCTCACTCCTGTAGAGAACAAACCGGCTGAAGTTGCTGCCGCCCCCATAACCACCGCAACTGCGCCGGCTTCGGTTGAAACCGAAGCTTCGACTTAATAAAATTTGAGTTTAAGGCCGTGAGGCCTTTATCGAGGAGTAAAAGTGCCAAAGAGGACTTATCAACCGAAGAAGATTCCGCGAAAACGCGAGCATGGTTTTCTCAAGCGCATGGCGACCCGCGGTGGGCGTGGCGTTTTGAAGTCACGGCGCATCAAGGGCCGAATGAGATTGACCGTAGTTTAAGCCCGGAAACGGGCTTATCCCATTTGCTTCCTGTTCTTTTCGGGTTTGTTGTTAACCGGATGAACGCATGAAAGGGGAGCAGCACCTTACTAAACCGCAGGATTTCGCCCGTGTACACGGGCAGGGTAGATGGCTAGGAGGCGGGCTGTTAGGGCTCAAAAGCTGTCAAACCAGTCTACCAATGGCGCGCTGCGGATTTATAGTGAGCAAGAGGGTCGGCGGCGCGGTTATCCGCAACAGGGTCAAGCGCCGCTTAAGGGAAATAATCCGCGCACTTTCCCTTAAACCCGGAGCCGATATAGTTATCAGCGCGAGACCCAGGGCGGCATCGGCGGGGTTCCCGGAACTCAAGCAAACGGTTTTGAATTTGCTGGCCCAGGGCGGCTTGTTGACGGCGACAGATGATAAAAAAGATTGCACTCGGGGCCATTAGGTTCTACCAGGTGACCATATCACAGGTCCTGCCCTCCACCTGCCGTTACTCTCCAACGTGTTCGCAATATACTTTTGAAGCTATCTCCAGATTCGGGCTCATACAGGGAGTCTGGATGGGTACCCGGCGCATCGCCCGCTGCCATCCCTGGCACGAAGGGGGATATGATCCGGTACCCGAAAAGCCTGTTCGATGAGAGTCAGATAAGGATTTTGCCTTGAAGAAAAAAATGTTCCTTCCAGTCGCCGGCGTAGGGGTCGCCCTGCTGGCAATTTTCGTAACGCTCTCCGGATGTTCCTCCACCGCCGTAGCGGCAGGCTGGGCCGGCGGAACGGTATCAGGGGACAGCGTTTACACCGTTTCAGGCCAGGGCCAACTCGTAGCCATGACGACTTCCGGGACCCAGCAATGGGCTGCGGCGGTCGAAGGCGTAGCGGCGTCCGGCGGGTTCCTGGGCTGTTCGTCGCCCTCAACTCTGGTGGCCGTCTACGGGACACCGGGAATCGCCGGGGATTACATCTATGTGGCCGGCTACAACGGCAAGATTTACAGCTACAGCATCTCCAAACAGGCTGAAAACAGCAATGTCACACTAGACACCGACGACTCCAAGCCCATCGTGGGTGGGGTCACTGCCGGTAGCGACAAGGTATTCGTAGGCTCTTCGAACGGCAATGTGTACGCCCTGGACGGCAAGAACCTTGCTGTCGTCTGGAAATTCGCCACCGGCGGCAAGGTATGGTGCACGCCCGCCGTCGATAACGGGACCGTTTTCATCGGTTCATTCGATAAACACATCTACGCTCTCGACGCAGCGACAGGGGCGAAAAAATGGTCTTTCGACGCTAAGGGCGCTGTAGTGTCAACCCCTGTCATCTCTGACGGGATC
>CAZMDI010000063.1:0-6913 GCA_964564995.1 uncultured Dehalococcoidales bacterium | reverse complement strand
GTGCCACAAAACCGAATGTCTCACCTTTAAGGACTGATTGTATCCATGCATCCATATTATTGAGCCTCCCTTTTTAGCCCCTGAGGAATTTGCGATCGAGATAGGCGTTAAAAATCGAATCGGCCGTGATGTCTGCCCGCATCGTGAACTGTAGGCTGGCTGAAGTGTTGAACAGCCTGATGGTCAGTGTCGGGTAGGCAAGAGATGTGTTTGCCGGCAAGGTGAATACGCCGACATAAATGCCGTCGGTGGACCGTATTTTTGCGGCCGCCTGAATTGTCAAATTCAGGATTGAAGTGTTAAGGGCAGCGTCGCCGGAGGGAGTGAACACCATGACGAAGTCGTTATTCGAGTTCCATGCATCCCCGATGCTGGTGATGGCCAGGGGGGCTGTCCCCGTGTAGGTCGGGGGCGGCTTTTGCGTCACACTGGGGCTCTTTTGGTCCGCGTTGAACCGTATGGCTGAATTCGTGATCAGGCCGATCGAAATCAGAGCGATCGCGATCAAAATCACTGTTTTCCACACGGGCCAAGGCACAACCGGCACTTCATGGCCCTCGGGCGGGTTGGGGCTTCCTTTGATTCCGCCCGTCTCGGGGGCTTTTTTATCACTCATCTTCGTTCTCCTTCCATTTCGTTTTGGCACTTATTAACTTTTAATCCTGGGGGTGGTATCCGGCAGAATCCAAGCCAAACTTTGGAATTAATTCTGCGCACCTGGCCCGCCTGTACAACCCGGGCCGATGCGTTTTGACTGATCCAAACGGAGAAAATCTTTTTGGGCCGTTTTGTTCAGGTCCGTTGCTGTTTTTACCGCATCAAAGAGGCCGCTGTAGAACCCTTTATTTTTAGTATCACGAACAGAATAAACCGTATAAAGGCCGTCAGGGTTCATATTCAGAAATCCAGCATCATAGAGTATTTTGAGATTGCGCGAAGCGCGGGTCTGCGAAATGCCCAGAGCCTGCATTATCTCGCAAACGCAGCATTTGCGTTGCAACAGCACCCTTAAAATGCGGATCCGGGTGTCATCCGACATCGCCTGGGCGGCGCGAGCTAAATTTTCCATGCCGTCATTCCACCATCTGCTTTTATAATTGACTCAAACCTCGAGAGCCTGTTTCAATTCTTCGTATTTCGGGTATTTTTGGTTTGATAAAATGTTCCCATCGATGCTTATGATGGGGAGGGTATCAAGTCCTTTTTCCCTGACGATTTTCAGGATATCCGGGTTCTTGACGAATACCTCGAGATTATATGACATATTGGCACGCTGAATCGCTAACTCCGGATAGTCTTGTTTAATTTTTTTTAGTGTTTCATTGAATTCGACCAGCGTCATGTTCGGTTCTACCCCGCATACCCCGGATTCGCAGCACATGGTTCCCTCAAAGATGGCCAGTTTTTTGTGTTTCATTTTTCTTCCCTACTAATCATTATTCTAATATGCGCATTTCAGCTTGTAATATACCATATACAAATAAAAAGTCAATAGGGTGACTTGATTCTTCATATGAATGAATTCGGTTTTCATGAATGTGCTACGAGATCTCGATATGCCTGTGCAGTTAATAGAGAGGCAAGCTCGCTGGGTTTAGCCAGCTGAACGACTATCATCCAGCCTCCGTTGTAGGGGTCATTTATTACGGGTTCCAATACGGTGCCCTGTCTCACAAGGGAGTTTAGAAAATCGTTGACCTGGAGGACTGTGCCCGAAACGGGAGTCAAAAGGTCGGCTGTCATTTTGTAGCCTTCAATAACGCCAATAGTGTCAAACCGGGCTATTTTGTCCCCAACTTTAGGCAGTGAAATTTTGAACGGTTCGTAGAGTATTTCATCAAGGGTCGTAGTAATCCCAATGGCAACGATGCCGGTTGCAATCGTCTTGACCCAGATATGGTCCGTGGAATAAACACGGTCGGTTGCCACTACGCAGGCTGTGCCTGGGACGGACAGAAGCTGTGGTAAAACGGTGGGAGGGGTGTAGGAATAAACCGATACCGTCGGGGTAGAACTCGGGATCCCCTGGGTTGAGGCCGGCGGCGTCGAGACCGGAGGGGTTGAGGGCGACGGCTGAGCCGGCGTAGTTGTGCCATTTACCGGATTTGCCGATGTTGTGCTTTCGGCCGAAGTCACGGGCTTTGTCGCAGTCGTCGTGCCGGCGGACGACTTGCAGGAGGCGCTTAAAGCGATTGCGGAAAGCGTCGCACCCGCCGCGGCTACACCTGCATGTTTGAGAAACTGCCGTCGGGAAACCTTCGTCATCCTGATTCCAGTTTCCTTGCAGGGCATTTCCTTTTTTTCGTTGTCCATCTTTCACTCTCCGCTGAAGATTTATATCCGTTTATTTCGCAATCAGGTCCCTGTATTTTTGCCAGGTAAGAAGATCCGTCAGTTCCTGAGGTTTGCTAAGCTGGACCACTACCAACCAGCCGCTGTTATAAGGATCATCGTTGATTTGAGGAATATTACCAAAATCGCTGGATTGCGCGAGTACGAAACTGTCAACCTCGGTAACTATCCCACTCACAGGGGAGAGTATATCCGCTGTCATTTTGAACCCCTCGATTGTCCCGAATGGATCGCCGGCAGAGAGGTTGGTTCCTGTTTGGGTGAGCGAAATTTTATGAGGCTCACTCAGGATTTCGACCATCGAAGCGCTTATTCCCATCGCCACGACGTTAGAGGGCAAGGATTTGACCCATATATGGTCTTTTGTATAGGAGCGGTCGGTCGCGACGGTACAAGTCGTTCCGCTTGCGGTTATAAGCGGGGGTAGAACTGTGGGAGGATTGTATGAATAAGTCGATGCTGGCGGTTTCACCGTGGTCGCGGTAGTCGAAGAAGGAGTCGTTGGTGGCGAACTCGAGTTTGGCGTTGTCGAAGCCGGGGGCGTATTGCCAATTTGTGACGTCTCGGTCATGGTCGAGGCGGGAGCCTTCGTCGTCAAGGTCGGTGTTTTGCAAGATGAAGGTAAAGCTGCAATAGCTATACCTGAGGCCGCTATTACCGCGTGTTTGAGAAACTGCCGCCTGGAGAAATACCTGGTCCGAAATATATCAACGGTCCCAGAGACTTCTCTTTTCTCATTCTTCGGCATAGTTCTTCTCACTTCCCACCACAAGGAATTTTAAGACTCGAGCCCAATTTTGTCCCAATTTTGTTCAATATTGATATTCAGTGCCCGTCCGTACAATTCCGATGCCCTGAAAGAACTTCTCACCAGTGGAGCTGATGCCACGCCTTTGAACCCTTCCCGTAAACCGATCTGCTCATACTCAGCAAATTCCGCCGGGGTCACGAATGCAACTACCGGGTGGTGAGTTGACGAAGGTGCTAGATACTGGCCCAGCGATAAAAGGTCGCACCCTGAACGCCTGAGGTCGCGCATAACTTCAACCACTTCATCCAGGGTCTCTCCCAAACCCAGCATCAAGCCGGATTTAGTGATGATTTGAGTGTTGTATTCTTTTGCCATCCTTAGTACGTCGAGAGAACGTCCATAACCTGCCATCGGCCTGACTTCCGGATATAAGCGGGGCACGGTTTCGAGATTATGTGAAAAAACGTCCGGGCCCGCATCTACTACGGTTTTAATCGATTCCGGGTTGCCTTTAAGGTCCGAAACAAGTACCTCGACTCTAAGTGAAGGTATTTTGTCGTGAAGCGAGTGGATAGTGGCCGAAAAATGGGTTGCTCCTCCGTCTGGAAGGTCATCCCGGGTGACACATGTAATTACTACATAGTTCAGGCCGAGTTGGTTGACGGCTTCTGTAACATGTTGAGGTTCTTCGGGGTCAAGAGGCGGCGGAAAACCCTTGTTTACAGCGCAGAAAGTGCAATTGCGCGTGCATATATCGCCCATAATCATGAAGGTCGCTGTGCCACTCGAAAAGCATTGGCCCATGTTCGGACAGTGAGCGCCTTCGCATACGGTATGCAGTTTCAGTTGAGATAGCAATCTTTCTACGGCGCTGGTCTCACCGGCGCGGGGCAACTTCTGCTTAAACCATTCGGGCAACCGCTGACTCACTGAATGCTCCTTCAAGTTGTTCTTTGGATACAGGTTTTAAATCGACTAGAAATACTTCGGCAAAAGAATGGATGATTTTCTCTTCGACGTCCGACATGGTTATGTTTTTCCCAAGCTCGCCTGCAATGCTAGCAGGTGCTTTCCCGGGCAACCCGCATAAATTGATCACTTCGAATGAGTCTAGGTCCGGATCTACGTTCAAAGAGACGCCGTGTTCGCTGATGCCATGACTGAAGTGCAACCCTAACGCAGCAATCTGTTTGCCTTCCACCCATAAACCCGGGTGCTCCGACCATCTCTCAGCAGGTATACTATAACCCCAAAGCACCCGGAGAGCCACCTCCTCAAGGTCTGTGATGAATCCGCGCAATCCTCGTGCTTTTCTTTTTAGGTCCATAACCGGGTGTATCAGAAGCTGACCGGGGCAGTGAAAAGTCACATCGCCTCCCCGGTTTGAAGGGTAAATGCCGATTCCTCTGGTTGCCAGAACTTCTGCAGGGAGAAGTATATTTTCAGGCTTGGCAAATTTTCCCAGGGTGATGGTTGGGGGATGTTCCAGCACCAGTAAAATATCGCCGATCCTACCCTCGAACCGGGCCTTAACCAGCTTTTGCTGTAAAGCCGCAGCCTCCGGATAGGTGACCCGCCCCAGCCGGCAAAGACTGCAACTATTTAATTTCTGGTTAGCCATTTTGTTTTAATATCCCCCGCTGATGGAAATGGCTTCGCCGGTTATATAGGCGCTTTCTTCTCCTGCCAGGAAAGCCACCAGCGAGGCGACTTCTTCAGGCTTGCCCAGGCGGTGCGCCGGGATATTATCCAGAATGGACGCCATCGATTTTTCTGGTATGCTCTGGATCATTTTCGTATCGATCATTCCTGCGGTTATGGCGTTAACCGTAACCCCCCTGGAAGCGATTTCCACCGCCAGCGAGCGAGTGAACCCAATGATACCCGCTTTGGAAGCCGAGTAATTAGCTTTGCCCCCAAATCCCTTGAGGCCGGTGATTGAAGAGATATTTATGATCCGCCCGGACTTTTGTTTGAGCATTCCGGGGAGAAAAGCGTGTGAAAAATTAAAAATCGATTTGAGGTTCACGTCGATGATGTGATCCCACTGGTTGCGATCCATCTTGATAAAAACCTGGTCCCTCATCACACCTGCGTTATTGATGAGGATATCAACCACATGGTATTTGCCAAGGATTGTTTCGGTTACGGAATCGACTTCTTCCAGGTCCAGCACGTTGCAGTGGTAGGAAGTAGCGCAGGGGTACCTTTTCAAGATTCCCGTCGGGTCGGGATCGTGTTCGAAATATGTGTATGCGACGAAATAGCCATCTTTTAACAGCCTCTCGACTATCGCGGTCCCGATACCGCCGTTGCCACCGGTCACAAAGGCTAATTTTTGCATTGAGCTATTGCCTTATCGCCATTTGAAGTCAAACAAACATCTGCGAGATGCCGCTTTGAAATACTTTTCAAAAATGTCTGAAAGACGTTCGAAAAAGAATCCTCTATTTTTGTTGTCACTTCTGCCTCGATGATGGTCTGCCCGAGTTCGTTCTCTATTGACGTAGCTGATTTGCCTGCCAGGCCGCAAAGGTTGATGACGTTGAAATCGGCCAGGTCGGGATTTATGTTGAGGGAGAATCCGTGCATGCTTATACCCCGGTTGACCCTGAGTCCGATCGCGCTGATTTGTTTTTCATGAACCCAGATACCGTGGTGCTCGGTCCACCGTACCGCGGCGATATTGAAGTCTGCCAGGACCCTTATCACCGTTTCTTCAAGATCGGTGACGTAACCACGCAGAAGGCCTTTTCTGTTGCGCAGGTCCATGATCGGATGTACCACAAGTTGCCCGAGACAATTGAAGGTCGCGTCCCCTGCCCTATCTGAATCAAAGTAAGCGATGCCCCTACTCTGCAACTCTTCCCGCGGGAGCAGGATATTTGCAATATTACCCGATCTCCCAAGAGTGATTGTGGGGGGATGCTCAAAAATCAGCAGCACATCGCCGATTTTTTCATCAAAACGGAGTTTAATGAGGGCGTGTTCAAACTCCATCGCCTCCGGGAAGGACACCTGACCAAGATGGCAGACAAGGCATTCAGTAAGGTGTTGCTTTCCCATCCTCATTCCCGAACACTGCCCCGCCCGCTCCTTTTTTGTCGCTGCCTAGCGCTTGGATGGGGCTGTGCCGATTTTCCCGGCCTGTAGCCAGACATAATATGCTGGAGAAACAAGGGAGTCCAGTTCAGATGGTTTCGTCATCTGGACGTTTACCATCCAGCCTGAACCATAAGCGTCCGAATTTATGGGTACGGGAAGCGCCGTCAAAGATGTGTTCGTTGCAACAATTTTACCCGAAACAGGGCTTATGAGATCGAAGCTCATCTTATCCGCTTCAATAGCTCCGAAGCCCTGTTCTCTCTGCAAAGTCGTTCCAATGGGAGATAATGAGCAGACGTTGATCCTGTCGGCAAGGTATTGGGCCTGGTCGCTCAAGCCGAGTTGCACCACGTTATTGCCCATATTTTTCACCCAAATATTGTCCAGAGAGTAAAGGCGATCGGCGGCTACTTTAGTACTGCATCCTGGTATGTCTAAAAGGTTGCTGTTGACTGGGTGACCGGTAGTGATAGCGGGCGCCGTAGAGCCAACGGGTTTTGTGCCTGGAGTAGTTGAAGTAGAAACGGTAGCGGCCGTACTCGCCGGTGGGGTGGAAGTCGCCAAAGCTGTAGAAGAGGTCGCTGGCGCAGCAGCGGTCGATTGGACCATCTGCGGAGTATTTTCCGTGGTGGCGTTCGTTGTTTCCGCAGAACCACAGGCCGAAGAGAGCGCGATAGACGTGAGCGCCATTCCTCCTATGACTAT
>CAZMDI010000062.1:0-6943 GCA_964564995.1 uncultured Dehalococcoidales bacterium | reverse complement strand
ATTGTCATTCCGGCGCGATAGCCGGAATCCAGAGTCGATTTGGTTCCCCACCCTCACCTCCTCCTTGTCATTCCGGCGCGACAGCCGGGATCCAGAGACGATTCCCTCGTTCCCCATCCTTGTCCTCTGACAGGCAATTTTCATTCGCATCAATAATGCCCATTGTCATCCCGGGTCGGGAACCAGAACAATCTGAAAGTTGAATGTTGGGATACTGACTGCCTGTGGTAATGTCTGGTGTTCATCAATAAAATCAGCAAAGGGTCTGCCGTCGGCACACCCAAAGCGCGAACAAAGAGGGGCTTGGAGACCATCGGTCAGCTAACGAGGAACAGGCGAAGAAGGCGCACCCGCATGTAATTTATCCCAGCATTCTTTACAGAATGTGAATTCCAGCTGGGCAGTGGAATTTTTCATGATGTACTCTTCTACGGATTCAAAATACCCGTGGTCATCCCTGACCTTCTTGCACGAAGCGCAAATAGGAAGCAGCCCGCTGATGGTTTTTACACTGGCCAGGGCTTCAAGGAGTTTGGCATTCGACTCGTGGAGCTTCCTGGTTTCATTCTCAAGATTGTCGTGCGATATCTTGAGCTTGGCTTCGGCCGCCTCACGCGCGGTGATGTCATGGATAAGCGAATACAAATAAACTTTACCGCCCAGGTCGATTGGGCTTGAATATACTTCCACATCCCGCACATCTCCATTGCTCAAACGGTGTTTAAAGACGAAATACTTGCGCTTCTTCTCCGATGATTCTTTCATTGCTGCGGCTATGCGGTCTTTGGGGAGCGTATTGATGGCCGAGATGTTCATGGAGCACAATTCGGCATGAAGCCATCCGTAATACTCGCAGGCCGCGTTATTTGCATCTTGAATTTGGCCGGTAACCGGATCAACAAGCATCATGATGCTTGCGCTGTCACGGAAGAGGACCCGATACCGCTCTTCACTTTCCCTCAGGGATTCCTCATCTTGCCTGGACTTGCTGATGT
Source organism: uncultured Dehalococcoidales bacterium (assembly GCA_964564995.1). Taxonomy (GTDB): domain Bacteria; phylum Chloroflexota; class Dehalococcoidia; order Dehalococcoidales; family UBA1222; genus SURF-27. The sequence continues at coordinate 5,948 of CAZMDI010000062.1, read as the reverse complement.
CGCTTAAAATCACACGTAAAACGGGTATGCCGTCGGCAGTCCGGGCGGCCACGGCCATTAGGTGCGCCCAGAACACCGCCCCGTCCTTTTTTAGCAGACGAAGATCGAAATCCCCATTGCCATTGCCTGCAAAGAGTTGTTTATGGTGCAGATAGTAGGTATCCTGGTCTTCTTTGTGTATGAAACGTGAGACGCGCGACATAACCAGCTCGTTTCTCGAAATCCCCAGCAGGGAAGCCGCCGTGAGGTTGGCTTCCAGAATTATTCCCTTTTCGCTGAGCGTGCAATACCCCACCGGCGCCAGGTCGTAGAGGTCGAAGTATCGCTCGCGCGAAACTTCCAGTTCCACGTGGGTTTTCCGCAGTTCATCATTCTGCATCTCCATCTCTATCTGGTGCACTTCCAGTTCGTGGAGAGCGGTCTGGCTTTCTGCAGGTGAAAGCGGCTTCTGAGCCGATTGCGACAGGCTTGCCCTCTCGGTGAGTTTCTTTTCAGCCGCCTGGCGCAAATCGCCGTTGGTGTCTTGTGGCGGATTCTTGCTGGTCATATCAGATCTCCTGATTATTTAAGTGCCATTGACCGTTAGTCTGGAAATTTAAGCATACCATGTTGGCAAACCATATATATTACTTACCTTGTTTTACGCATTAGGGTTGCACGCGTGTGGCGGGTATCGTGAGACCTGCCGCTTAGAGATCTGCCCTGGTGGCATTCCACCTTACTTTACTGGACGAGACTCACTTGCGGACTTTTGGTTCCTTTGGTTTCAACGAAGCTGTGAAGTCATGAGCTCGCTTGAGCCACGTGTGAAAAGCTGTGTCATCTTCGTATAGTGAGGGTGGGATATTGATGTATTCTTTCATTATACGGCCCGGCAATGGCTCAAATGGAATCGCTTCGTCATACTCGGATTTTATCTTTTTTCGGTCGGTTTCTGATAAACGAAGGAATATATTGGTAGAATGGACTCCTGCGAACATATTATGGTTGACGGTATAAACTGGCGAACCGAACATGATTTTCTTTTCGGCGTCGAGGTATATAACTGCTTCAGCCAGTATTTTGCCCAGTTCCGGCGATGCTTTCTCCCATTTCATCGTTTTTCCTGCCTCTTGTAGTCATTTTCTTTCTGAACAGGGTAATTCGATATTTGCCCACGTGCTTTCTAAAAATGCCGGCACAAAAAGGTGCTTTTATCCGCAGGTGGCGACTTGCTTGCCACGCGCGGCTTGTCTTGAAGCTCCTGTTTTAGCTGTTACTGCGCCGCGATTTGCCTTCGATGAAAAGTAAATAGAAACGTGTTGGTGAAACGGTGGCTAGATCCCCTGAGGTTCCGCGTTTAAACCGCTGATCTGGTTCAACTGGGCGATCACTTCTCTGGCTTTCGCGTCTTCTCCGCTTGGGACCGGTACGCGCACAGTGGCAGTGTCTCGCATTGTGGTCGATGGGATGGAATAAGTTATCTCGATTATCCTGTCATTTTCGTTATACTGGATGTCGTCTAGTTGTGCCCCCCAGCCTTTCCACAGATGCAGCTGGCGGTTTACAAAGGCCCCGTTTTTGGTGATATAAACTTCTCCGCGGTGCCGTTTATTTTGCCAGTGGTCATAGTTGGTGGTCATAAGGATTACCACTGCCAGCAGTATCCCGAGCCCGAGCGCCATAACCACCATGATCATGCCGCTGTCGCGGTGGAATAGAAAGAAACCGGTACAAACGATAACAGTGATTGCCATGACCAGTTTGTAGAGGTTCCATTTGTCCCTGGTGTCGGCGCTGTATGCTGTTTGGGTGTAAGCCTGCCATTCCTCCGGAGTATAGGTCCAGTGTACCAGCATGTCCTTCTTGTCCAGCATCGTGTCAAGCGATTTTGCGCGGCCGGAGTACATTATGGTGACGATGAACATGGTTATCGCGAGGACGATGCAGGCAAAAGATATCGCAAACCCGCCGTCGAACCCGTCCATCCCGAACATGGAAGGCGCGAATATCCCGAACACGGAAGCCGCGGTGATCCCTGCGCACACCCACATGGTCCGCCTGGCTGGATTGATCATCATAAGCGAAATTATATCATGGCGGTCAATCCTGAAGTAACGCGTGCGCCTCGTGTCCCTTCCTTTTTGGGAAATATATTGCTCTGCCGGGGCCCTGCCCCTATTTAGTTTTCGCCGGGTGCGGGTTATAATGCTGGATCAGGGCTTATTTCGTTAAAGGTGCAGGAGCGCAGAATGGCAAGGATACTTAGATTCAAATTATTCTTCAAAGCGGCCATTGTGGCTGCCATCGTGTTGGTTGCCAAGTTTTTCACTGACCGTTACGGATTCTCGCAGATTTCCATCAACACTCTGACGAGCTCCTTTTTTGCCGGTGTATTTTTTACCATCAGTATTTTGTTTACTACGGCCATGTCTGATTTTAAGGAAGCCGAAAAGATCCCCGGAGAGCTCGCTGTTCTCATGAAAGCCCTGCGCAACGACGCCAAACTCGCTTGTGCAGTCGGCAATAATTGTCCGGAAAGTGAAAACATCGTAAGCCACGTGGAAGGATTGTTACGGTCTATACTGGACAACTTTCAGAGCAACTCCTGGCACAAAACGTACTTGGATAAACAGTTCGACAAGATAAACGCTGACGTCACTGGCCTTAGTGTAAAAAACGTTGCGACAACTGTTCTGGCGAAAATGCGGGAGAATCTCACTAACGTCGACAGGCTATCGCACCGCATCGATTATATAGGGTATACCGAGGATATCCCCGGGGCCTACATCGTTTCCGACATCGCCCTGGGCGCGGTTTTTTTGATTTTTATCTTTTCCAAAAACGAATGGGGATTGGGCGGCTTGGTTCTCTTCGGGGCGATAACCTTCGTCCTCAGCGCCATTATCTTCCTCATTCACGATATGGATAACCCGTTTGAATACGGGAGAAACACTATGGCCGACGTCGACCTGTCGATACTCTTCCGCTTGGAAAAGATTTGGGCGATAGAAAAAGACCCGAAAGGCACTCTTTCTTTGCCGGTCGTGCAGGTCTGAATCCTTCCTTCGCTGATGTTCGGAAAGGTACAATGATCAGCAGATTTTCCTATTGAGTGGGTGACGCATGCCCCCGGGATTGCTTTGCTTGAGATGTCGCTTGGGCGGTCCTCGCTAAAATCACGGTTTTACAGGGATCGTTATTTTGTATTTTGTCCCGCCTGTGGTTTCTATTTCAACTTTACCGCCCATCTGGTGCTCGACCAGGATATAGATAAGTTTGATGCCCAGCGAGGCGGTTTTGCGGGGGTTGATGCTCTCCGGTATCCCGACCCCGTCGTCGGCCAGTGACATCTCGAGGTTGCCGCCGCTGGCTTTGATATTTACGCTGATATTGCCCTGCCGGCCGTTTGGGAAAGCATACTTCAAGGAGTTACTCACCACCTCGTTGATGATAAGCCCGCACGGTATCGCTGTCTCTATACCTATCTGCATATCCGCCACTTCCACAAGGATACCCGGGGGCGTGGAGCCGACATTGTACGAATGTACCAGTTCGCTTACCAGCTTGGTGATGTATTTCTCGAGGCTGATATGTGCCATGTCAGCTGATTGGTAGAGGCGCTCGTAGACGAGGGCCATGCTCTTGATGCGCTCCATGCTGTCTTTGAACAAGGCGGCGTCTCTGGGGTCCGCCACGTAGGTAGATTGCAGTTGCAGCAGGCTGGACATCACCTGCATGCTATTCTTGACGCGGTGTTCTATCTCCTTGAGCAGTACTGTTTTCTCTTCAAGTGATGCCTCTATTTTGGCCTCAGCAAGTTTGCGTTCGGTGATGTCTACGATAGATCCTTCAAGGATTTGAGTTTCAGGATAAAGCTTCCAGGATGTCAGGCAGGTCTTGAGGTTTCCGTTCTTGGCTATTACACGGTTTTCAAAATCTTTGATAAAGCCCTGCTCTTTGAGGATGGCGGCAGCCTTGGCCCGTTCTTCCGGGTCGAACCAGAATCTGATAGAAGCGCTGCCCATCGCTTCTTCTCGCGTGCAGCCAAATATTTCGGCCGCTTTGTCGTTGATATCAAGTATTTTGGAATCAGCGAGTTGCGTCCGCGCCATGCCAACCTGGGCATTATTGAAAAGTGTGTGGTATTTCACTTCGCTGTCGAGTATTATTTCATCTGTCTTTTTTCGGGTTGAGATATCGGTGTGGGTGCCGAACATCATGAGCGGCTTTCCGTCTGCTGTGCGGGTGATAATACTGCCGCGGTCATGGATCCACACCCAGTGGCCGTCCTTGTGCTTCATCCTGCACTCGCATTCGTAATACGGCAGTTCGCCGGCAAAGTGTTTCTTAAGCAGTTCGTTTGATTTTAACAAGTCTTCAGGATGTGTCAAAGTCTCCCAGGTTTTTATGTTCACCGGGGCCAGTTCCTCAAGCGAGTATCCGATAATCTGGGCCCAGCGCTCGTTAAAGGCCGTTTCGCCGGTCTTCACGTTCCACTCCCATGTGCCGACATTCGTACTTTCTATGATGTTTCCCATGCGTTGATGCTCTTCCAGTAATGTGGCTTCCGCTTGTTTGCGTTCGGTGATATCGCTTACGCTTCCGATAAGCGCCTCAGGCTTTTCACTCGCGTCTAGCATCACGCTAAAGCTGTCCTTAAGCCAGCAGTACTGCCCGTCTTTGTGCTTGAAACGATACTCGGTCGTGTGAGTCGCGCCGTGGGTGCCTGCAACGGCACGAAGAATTGTGCCTTTGACATGCACCATGTCGTCGGGATGCATCAATTCCAGTGCTGTTTCAATCGGCAGGTTGTTCATCTCTTCCTGAGTGTAGCCGGTAATCTTGCCGAAAACGGGGCTTAAATACTCGTAGGAGTTTCTTGCCAGATCGCGTTTATACGCCGCATCCTGCGAGTTCTCCAGCACCTCGCGAAAGCGTTCTTCGCTCGTTCGCAATTGATCTTCAGCTTTTTTGCGTTGGGTGATATCATGAACGACGGTGTAACGGTATTGCTTGTCCTGAACGGTGATGTTCTCGGCCGATAGCAGCACGTATTTTATGTCGCCGTTCTTTGCTTTCAGTTCAGCCTCGAGGTTATATACTTTCCCCCCGGGAGATATTTTGGAGGACATGTCTTTTAATTGTTCGGTGGTTAAGATGCCCACTTCGACTGGTGTTTTGCCTGTCACCTCATCGTTGCCAAATCCAAGCAAGGTTTGAAATGCCTCGTTTACCTCGACATATTTACCGGTAGCCAGGTCGCTCAGACCGCAGGCGGAAGGGTTGAGGTAAAATACCTTGGAAAACTTCTCCTCGGACGACTTGATTTGTGAGATATCCTTACTGACCCCGAAAATAGCTGGTTTACCGTTCCATGTCCCGTGTGACACCCTGGTTTCCACGGGAACCTGTATACCGGATTTAGTGATGATGGGGACTGGGCAGTATTCCGCTGTCCCGTTTAGCATTTCGGCCACGATCCTGCCGGCTTCATCGCGGCGTTCAGGCGGGTGGACCATGAGAACCGATTGCCCGGTAAGCTCTTCTTCGGTGTAGCCGAGGCGGTCGAAGACCGTAGAATTGGTGTGGATGATATTGCCCCCCTCGTCGAGAACGAACAGGAACTCATCGATTGTGTTAAAGAAAGTTTCGTAGTTTGCACGGGTTTGCTTTAATGATGTTTCTGCCAGCTTGCGTTCGTTGACGTCGCTCAAAGCCACACGTGAAATAGGGCTGCCGTCGGCGGCCAAAGCGGCTGCGGTCGTCAGGTGCACCCAGAGCGTTGTGGCGTCTGTTTTCAGAATGCGCAGGTCGAAATCCTGGTCGCCTCCGCCAGAGAAGAGTTGTTTTTCGTGCAGATAATAGGTATCCTGGTCTTCTTTGCATATGAAACGTGATAGTGGGGATTTGACCAGTTCGTTTTTAGAAATGCCCAGAAGAGAAGCTGCAGTCAGGTTGGACTCAAC